>JBDNHP010000362.1:0-4706 GCA_041688765.1 Flavobacteriales bacterium | reverse complement strand
TATGCGAAAGAGTGAGCTTCAAGTGAAGCATTTTATTGGTATGATTGGCGAAGAAAATAAAAGGTTAGGAATACTTGTTGAGAATGTGTTGCGCGCGGCTATTTTCGATCGCAGCGAATTTGAAATCCGCCATGACCAGATCAATATGCATGAATTGATTTTACAGGTCATTCGAAATATAGCCATACAAGTACACAAAAACGGAGGGAGTATTAAAACCGAATTAACTGCTGTGAATCCGGTAATTGAAGGAGACCGTGTACATTTAATGAATGCAATTTATAATTTGATTGACAACGGCATCAAATACTCCCCTGTAAATCCAAACATCACCATTCGCAGTACCGATGAAAAAAACGGAATTATTTTGCGTTTTGAAGATCGAGGCATAGGAATTTCCAAAGAAGAACAAGAAAAGATTTTTGATAAACTTTACAGGGTTTCAACGGGAAACATTCATGATGTGAAGGGTTTTGGTCTCGGACTTAGTTATGTAAAAGCCATCATCCAAAAGCATCACGGAAATATCAGTGTGCAAAGTGAGATCGGAAAAGGAAGTACATTCGTGATACATTTACCATATCAACATGAAGAAAAGCGTTAGAATTCTGCTGTGTGAAGACGATCCCAACTTAGGAACGCTATTAAAGGAATACCTAACTGCAAAAGGCTTTGAACCAAGCTTAGCAAGGGACGGTGAAGAAGGACTGAAACTATTCAGAAGAGAAAGTTTCGACTTTCTTATATTGGATGTGATGATGCCGCAGATGGATGGATTTACGCTTGCTGAAGAAGTAAGGAAGCATGATAAACTTATACCTATCCTTTTTCTCACGGCTAAGTCAATGAAGGAAGATACTCTCAAAGGCTTTAAGGCCGGAGCTGACGATTATATGACCAAGCCTTTCAGTATGGAAGAATTGGTAATGCGTGTGAATGCAATATTGCGCAGATCTGCTGCTCTTCCCGATCCTGAAGATTCCCAGCTTGAGTTAAAAGTAGGAAAGTACGGCTACGATTATAACCGCCAAAACCTTTTCCTCGATGGGAAAGAAAGTAAACTCACCACCAAGGAAAACGAATTATTATATCTCCTTTGTAAACACAAGAATGGAATTTTGGAGCGTAACTATGCCTTAAAAGCCATTTGGGGTGATGATAATTATTTCAATGGCAGAAGCATGGATGTTTACATTGCCAAATTGAGAAAACTCTTGAAAGGTGATCCAGCCATCGAAATAATGAATGTACATGGCAAAGGCTTTAAACTCTTAACCGGAGATTGATTAAGCGTTGCAATATGGTGTCATCCCTCCGGGATTTGAATTGTGAGTAGTAGGGACTTGGTCCAATATAATGTCAGTACTCTGGGATTGGATTTGGCTGTGGATTGCTGCAACGGTAATGTCTTCCGGGATTGAATTCATCAATCCATTTTGCTGGATTTCATGAACTAGAAAAACTTCGTTTGAGTGTTTGAGAAGATATCAATTCCGGTTTTTGGGAGATATTGAAACAATACAGGCATGGTACTTGAGCGTTATAGTTCAAAATCAATACCATGAAAAACCAACCAAATCTCAGATCCGGTCCAGAGAAAAAGAAAGGAGCTTCATTCTTCATTGGACTAAGTGCAGCTTCATCTATAGTCTTGGCGGCATTTACTTGGACAGATTACCACTATACCGATTATGAAACCTTGAATGCTTATGATTCTGAAACTCTTTTTATAGAAGTGGATGAATTGCCTATTTACAAGCCCGAAAAGCAAGTTGAAAATAGGAAGACCGTTGTTGTAAGCGTCTTTAAAGTGGTGAAGGAAGTAGTAGATCCACAAGATCCAAAGCCTGATCCAGAGCCGGAATTTGACCCTGAATTCGACCCTAATGAATGGGATCTCGGCGATAATGAGATTGAAGATTTTGTATTAGTAGATGGCAACGGAAAGGCAACTGATTTCATGAAAGTGGAAAAGAAACCTTATTGGAAAAATTGTGCCGACCCACTAAACGAAATGGCTCAGGCTCAATGCACAGCTCAAAGTGTAATGCGCTTTGTTGCCGGGCAAGCCATTTATCCTGAAATATGTGTGAAGGCAGGCATTCAAGGGATAGTAAAAGTAACTTTCGTTATAGATGTGAATGGAAAAGTAAGCGATTTAGCTATTACACAAAGTATTGACAAAAGACTTGATAAAGCCGCAATGGAAGCCGTGGCTAAACTACCTGACTTTATTCCAGGCATGCAGCAGGGAAGAAAAGTGCCGGTTCGATTTGAGATTCCGGTATCCTTTAAACTACAATGATGAAGTTCTTCCTCCATCAACTGGCAAATTAATGCCATTGATATAAGAAGCTGCCGGACTGGCCAAAAAGGCTATGGCTGCTGCAATTTCTTCAGGGCGTCCAATGCGTTTAAGAGGAATTTCAGCAGCCATAGCTGCTTTTACATCTTCTTCTGCCGCTCCGGTTTTGGCGCTTTTATTGGAAATGATACTGCTCAATCTCAAGGTGTCAGTTGCACCGGGAAGTACATTATTCACCGTGATGCCAAAAACCCCGAGTTCAGTAGCCAAGGTTTTAGACCAATTAGCAACTGCAGCCCTGATGGTATTGGACACCCCAAGATTGGATAATGGCTGCTTTACCGAGGTGGAAATTACATTAATGATACGACCGTATCCGCTTTTCTTCATTCCCGGAACTAGACTTTGAACCAATATATGATTGCAAATTAAATGGCTATTAAATGCAGCGGTAAATTCTTCTATTTTAGCATCAATCGCAGCGCCTCCAGCCGGACCTCCGGTATTATTTATCAGAATATTCACGATGCGATCTGCTGCGAATTCTTCGATTACCTTTTTGAGCTGTTCAGGATTCGCAAAATCTGCACACAAATAGCTATGGTTTTGCCCAGCATCTGCATGGAGCTCTTGAACCCGATTTTTTAGCTTTTCTTCATTTCTGGCCAAAAGCACAATATGAGCTCCACAATTTGCTAATTCTTGTGCAGCAGCCCATCCAATTCCTTGTGAACTTCCACAAACTAAAGCGGTTTTACCCTTGAGATTCAAATCCATAAGGCAAAGATAATACAGAGTATAACCTCCTTGGGCTTTTCTTCGTAAACTGACCATGAATTTACACAAGAAACACAACATGCTCCAGTACTTTTCTATCGGATTAATAATGAGTTTTCTATTCATTTTTGGCTCATGTAGTCCAAATTCTGATACTACTGACAATGAAGAATTACAGTCTAACCAAAGAGATTCAACCTTTAAATTGGAAGGATTGGCGGTTCCCTTGTTATTGCATTTTCCAAAGGCACAAATTGCTGAAACTGGAATTCGGAATGAATACAATGCTACGTTTGGTCAAATAGAGTTCGGTTCAGGAGAGCGTTTTCAAATTTTAATTTCGGAGGAGAGTATTTCTATTGCTGAATTGAAAGCTGAATTGGAAGAAGATTTGCTCTTTAAGTATAAGTTTGAGAGCGAAAATGATAGGGAATTATTATATTTAACGATATTACCTGATGGCACGGAATTGTCGTATCAGTTTATGAAAAAGATTGATTTGCAAGGGAAATCTTTTCTGATTCGCTCTCAACCAATGGGGGAATACAGCCTTCAAAATGTAGAATTGATGAAATCGGTTATTTCCGGAATTGAAACTCAATAGTATGACAAGAATGGCGGGTGTGATGATTATTTTGTTTTTGAGTCCATTAGTGCTGCGGGCTCAAACTCAGGGTAAAATAATTATTGAGGGCGTTTTTAAAGGAAAGGATATTTATGTAAAAAATCCATTTGCTGCGGAAGGCGTTGGGTTTTGCGTTTTCGAAGTACGAGTGAATGGCGTGGTAAGCTCAGATGAGGTAAATTCGAGTGCATTTGCTATAGACCTTCAACAGTATGATTTTGTACTTGGTGAAAAGGTATATGTTGAAGTGATGCACAAAATAGATTGTAAACCTGAAATCATCAATGTAGATGCCATTCAGCCGGAGAGCACATTTGAAACACAATCTATAACGCTCAGCCCATCAGGAATGCTTGTTTGGAAAACCAAAAACGAACAAGGAAGCCTTATTTACCGTGTTGAACAAAAGAAATGGGGCAAATGGGTAAAGGTTGGAGAAGTAGTTGGTGATGGGAGTTCAGGAAGTCATGATTATCATTTTCAGGCTTATTTGCACCGTGGAGAAAATACTTTCAGGCTTAGTCAACAATCCGGTTCAGCTTTCCGAAGTTCAGACGAGATTAAAGTCAAAAGTGATAAAAACACGGAAGTACTTCTTGAATACAGTAAGGTGTTCAAAACCATCGATTTCTCTGCAGTTACTTCCTACGAGCTTTTCAATACTTATGGCGAATTGGTTGCTAAAGGTTTTGGAAATATAGTGGATGTGGAGTTCTTGAAAAAGGGAAAATATTATTTGAATTTTGAAACATTTACAGCGGTTGAAATTGATAAGCGATAATAAGTATTATAGATGATGAAGCGAATTGAGCATTTAGGAATAGCAGTTAAGGATTTAGATTTAAGTGCTAAAATATATGAAGATTTATTTGATGTTTCTGCGTACAATGAGGAGCATGTAGAAAGCGAAGGAGTGAGAACCCTGTTTTTTATGATTGGCGAAAGCAAAATTGAACTTTTGCAAGCCACTAACCCGGAAAGTCCAATTGCAAAATTTAT
>JBDNHP010000361.1:0-2417 GCA_041688765.1 Flavobacteriales bacterium | reverse complement strand
TCGTGAGGTTTCCCAGCTCATCATTACCAGGATATCCAAATGCAAAGCTGACATTGATTTCTTGGGGAGTATCACTTGGGTTGGTGATAAATACAGAACCTATCCCATTTTGATCAATAAATATGGTAGTGGGAGCGATCGAAATCTGTGCAAAAACTAAGTCCGTTCTTGTCAGGATAACAAAGGTCAGAACAACAAGTAAGAATTTTTTCATGGGAGTAGTTAAAAGAGCCGGCAGGAATCCCCACCGGCATTGATTTAATTAATTGTATTCAACGTTGATGTTGAATGTGCCTGCATAAGTACCCATTGTTTGACTAGCAAGTTGAGGAATTGATCCACCTACCCATAGGAAATAAACTCCTGAAGCCAGTGTAACTTGTGCATTATTTAGGACTGCGGCAGCACTGCCTTGACCAGCAACTAATGCAGCTCCTACAACTTCTGGAGTCATTGTCATATCATTAGCTGGAGTACCGTTCGTTAACGTAACATTGGCATCATACTGAACAGTTACTGCATTATTAGCGCCGGCTAAGTTAAATTTCGCCAAATTAGTTGTTGTACCGGTATTCGCATTACCAGTCGTACCATTGGCATCTAAAGTTACTAAACCACGTGTACTTGACGAAAGTATTCCAAAAGCGATTTCGTTTTGCGTTCCGTCAAGAGTAATGGTCAAGTCAGCAAGTATAGTTGCAGAGGCAGGAGCAGTTAAGGTTTTCTGTGCATGTGCCATAATTCCCAAGCCCATTACCAATGCAAGAGTTAGGATTGATTTAAGTGTTGTTTTCATTTGTTTGTCAATTAGTTATTTAAAATTTGTTTTTGTTTTGTTAAAATTGAATTAGTTATACTGTTTTGAACTAAAGATCTTTAGTGGGCAAAAGTGTTTTTAAGTTTTTATGGATATTCTATTTTAATGGCAATGCCTCTTGTCATTGGCAGTCCAAGCCAAGCTAATAATGCCAGTGGACGCGGATTCATATTTCGGATTACTTTGCCGGATTTATTCATTAGTACTGCTTGACTTCCGCTTTTCAGGGAAACTGATTCCTTAAAATTAGAAGTACCGTTATTTAGAAAGTAAGACTCTAGAGGTGGCTCTATTACTCTTTCAGGATAGTAGATGTCCAGTATGAAAGCCAGATTTTCAGGAACTTTAATTTCAATCCAAGTGATAGCTTTGGATCTTTCCCAAGAGCCACCTTTCATAGGATCTGCCACTTGAGATTTAAAGGTGGAACCGGCAGGTACTTCCAATTTGATAGCAACAAACTGAGCCTGTGCTGCGCCGAACGAAAGCATCAAGATGACTAGCATACTTATTCTGAATTTACACTTAATCATAGCTTGTGAAGGATACATTTACAGTGATTTCTGCCGAATAATCCCCTGCCGGAACTGTAGGGACAGGACCCATGCTCCCATATATATAAATGAATGCTGTGCTCTTGGTTCTCACTTCTGTTCCAGTGAGCGGAGTGGGGGGAGGACCTGGAGCGCCTGACATTCTTCGATTCACTGGAAAGGTTACATTGGTGAAGCCAATTGGTAATTCAATTGCTCCGGCTTTTCCGGCTAATTCATTTCCGGGCAGCATATTATTGTAGGCCAGTTTTACTTGTAAAGGAATCGTTTTGGATGGATCATCTACAAATGTCAAAAACAGTGGTGCATCCACATCGACTGTCAAATCAAAGTTTTCTGGCGCTTCAATGCGAAAAGCAATGGTTTGATTGGAAGCCAAGTTAATAGTGACTGTGGTTCCTGAGGTGATTATGGGTTGTTCTATATTGAATTTCAGTTCTGGCCCAGCCATCACTGAATTCAGCACGATGTCATCACTTCCCGTCCAAGTACTAAAATTGATCCGCTGTGCAAAGGATTCCTGCGAATTAAAGCAGATCACCGTCGCAAGAAACATGCTGAATATAGGGTTGCGATAGGTAGCTCGAATTCCCATTAGATGTATTCCAGTTCGATGGTGAACTCAGATCGATAGATTCCGGGTAAAGCAGCACTGAGATCAAGATTTGCACCTAGCCAAACAAACAATAAACCTTTATTGCTCAGATTGATATTAGCCTCTCCCAAATCAAGTAAAGTGCTTTGAATTTGAAGATCTTCAAAAGCAGCACTGAGGTTATATTCAGCTTTGACTTCTCCGATTCTTTCATTCGATTCTACGAGGGTTTCTCGCTGGAGAAAGGTGATCCGAATCCGAGCATTGGGATTTCCGATGATTTTGAATAATCCCGCAAATGGACTTCTCATTGGCGAAACCAAAATCATGTTTTCCCTTACTTCTGGAGCAATTAAATTAATGTTTTGGATGGTGAGCATCTGAAGATTGTCCGTTACAGTAGCGGTTGCACGCACGCTCAACGTAGCCTTTCGAGTATGATCGATAGTTT
>JBDNHP010000036.1:0-4194 GCA_041688765.1 Flavobacteriales bacterium | reverse complement strand
GCTTTTACTTTCTGCCTGAATGATTTCTTCAACATAGGTGTTCCATTCGCTACAAGAGCTGCACTTACCGACCCATTTTGCTGATTGTGCCCCACAATTCTGACAGAAATAAGCAGATTTAACTTTAGCCATGCCACGAAGTTACTAAGATTGAAGAGCAGGAATAATTTTAATTATCAAGACTAGAGCAAGGACTTCTGAATAGCTTATCTAGCGATATAGCTTGGTTTTTAAACGGGTATTAAAATTAGAAAAGGCTGTACGAGAATCGAGACAGCCTTTTCTATTATTCCTTGTAGAAATTAATTCCTGATTACCGTTACATCTGAATTGTAGATGTCTCCATTTGGTAATGTGAGCACGTAGTAATAAGTACCTGCTTCGATGTCTTTAGCCGCCCAATCGTTTTGGTAATCGGCATCTTCATAAACTAGGCCCCCCCAGCGATTGAACACTTTGAAATCAACATCTCCAAAGACGATGAAATTTTCAAGACCATTAATAACAAAAACATCATTAACGTCATCATCATTAGGAGTAACTACATTAGGGATATCCAAAAGACACGGATCAACAGTAACCGGAACAATGGCGACATCGGAGCCACAAATATTGTTAGCTGTTACCACTAAATTGAAGCCATTTGGGCAATTGTCAGAAGCATAACTACTAACCACATCAATATCATCACTAAATTCAGTGCTGATAATTTGAATATCGTCGTCGCATTCAATAGACCAATTCCAGGTTAGACCACTTGCAACGCCAGTATTTGCTTGCACATTCACTACTATTCCAGGGCAAAGGTCATTAATTGCTTCTGGTGTCATGGTGAGAATTGGACTGAAGTTTAAAGCCACAGTTCCACAAGCGCTTTGTGTTTCGCAAGCATTAGTAACGTCAACACAGTATTGACCGGCACTATTTACTTCAATCGAGTTGCCACTGCTACCATCATCCCATGAATAGATCACTCCGGCTTGATTTGAATTTGCAACAAGAGTTCCGCTTGGTGTATCACACAGGCTAACATTATTAACGCTTACAATCAATGCGCTTACAAGGGTCAGGTCGAAATTTGCACTTACTGTTCCGCATTCGTTGCTCACGCTAACCGTATAATTCCCATTTTGGTTCAGCGTCTCGGTAGAATTAGATGAGTTGAGCCCCGGACCAGTCCAAGAGTATTCATAAGAGTCATCATCATTGCTGATCGGATCAATGAAAAGTGATGGCTGATCGCATAGGGTGTAATCGTCTTCAATAGCATTCAGGACCGGACTTGGCTCTAACACAACATTAAAGTTGGCATTATCCGTGCCGCAGTCGTTAGTTACAGTTACTGTATAATTTCCACTTTCTGTTATGGTTACAGAACTTTCAGAACTAATCAGTCCATTACCACTCCAAGTGTACTCAAATGAATCATCCTCTTCTGAAATTGGATCAAGATTAAATGATGCCTGATCACAAAGCAGATATTCAGGATCAACATCTAAAACCGGGATCGGATCAATTAAAACTTCAACACAAGCTTCATCAGATCCGCAAGCATTACTGATAGTTACGCAGTAGTTTCCAGACTGAGTGACCGTAAGATTTGGTGAAGTAGCCCCTCCAGTCCACTCTATTTCAGCATCATTTAACGGATTTTCGTACTCAGGAGAAAGTAAAATGGGCACGCCACCACCACCGCACTCGTTAATTTCTGACACGAGATCCACAGAAACTTGACCTGAATAAGTTACGGTATAATAGTAATCTGTTCCGCAAGTTTCGGAGAAGAAATGCAAATCATAAGTTCCAAAATCACCAGGGCTGAAGTCTGAATTGAACTGAGTTTCATCAGTAAACTCAGCGCCGGGAGGGCCATCAATTATTTCCCAATAACCGATTGGAGGACTGCTAGGACATGCAGCAATACCTTCCCAAATTAGTCCCGGCCCGGTAAGCGGAACCGGAGTGAGGTTCATTGGGCTATTAGAGCAGTTGAGGATTTGTAATGATTGAGTACCTGTGCTGTTTCCGGGATCGTAATAGATTTCTACATAATCACCATAAAACACTTGAAAACTTGGCGTCCATAGCGGTGTTCCGCAATTAGGAGCCTGCACATTTTCCAAAACTAATTCCCCGTTCACAAAAATATCGAGGCTGCCATTGGCATTAGCCCAATTGCAGTTTGTATTAAACATATATAGCCAAAAAGTACCGCCTTGTGCTGTGGCATAACCACAACAGAAATCCAAATCCTCTAAGCCATCGCAATAAGCTCCAGACCAGGTGTCTTGAGGTATAGTGGCAGCGGCGGAGCTTATGTTGAATATTCTTTGTCCCAAGCAACCTCCATCAGTAGTTACTTGTAAAACGAAAGTGCCTGATGATAGATAGATGTCTTGTTGAGTTGCGTCATCACCATAAACTGTTCCGGGATAGTCGAGATAATTGGCCCAAGAATAGGTATCGAATGTGTTATTACAGAACACAAGCGTTGAATCATTGGGGCAAATAGGTTGTTCCAGAATAGTAATGCTCGGAAGAAAGTATTCGGTTTCAATTACGTCTACGCTAGTTGTGCTAGAGCATCCGAAGTAAAAACCCGTTACAGAAATAGTACCACCATTGTTCACAACACATTCCTGACCTGTGCAATTGGTATTCCAAACATATTCGTCAAATCCGGGGCTGGCAGTTAAGGTAGTAGTTCCGCCGCCGCAAAAATCAAGTGGGCCGGAGATGGTGATTGGTGGTGCCTCAATGTCTAGTACCTCAATAATATAACTCACAATTGTAGTGCCAATAGGCGATCCATTATCAGTTCCAATGAAGATTAATTCATGAGAACCGATATTGTCTTCTGTGCCTATAATGTAGCCCGAGGCAGAGGCAAATACGCCGTTATTTTGACTAAGGAGAACAAAATCTGCTGCGTCAGAATCATCAACCGTTATAGTAACTGTTTGTCCTTCTTCGGGAGCAAAAAAGGAAATGTCAATAGGGAGGGTGTCGTTCTGGCAAATGTATAATGTATCACAACCTCCTTCGGTACTTGGAATAGGAGGAATATTGTCCGATGTGAAGCAAGAGTTATACGTAAAAGATTTGTCGTCTAACCAATGCACACCATCGTTGCTGGCAAATGGGCCATCATAATTTGAGTTATTATTAAGGAATCGGCCCACTTGGAAAAAATCGTTTCCTAAACCACGGTTTGCGCCAACTGTGGCCGCTGCTGTTCCGCCAAATCCACCTTGTCCGCCATTCCAATCTCCTGCTGCCCATTGCATGTCAGCGTAGCAAAATGCCAGATTGTTACCTTCCCCAATAATAGGGTCAGTGCCATCGGTAATAATGATTTGAAAAGTATTTCTCAGATTAGAATGCTGAAAATAATAACCAACATCTATGAAATTCACATAAACAGCTGTTGGTGTTACTTTATAGCGAATTCCACCGGAACCATTAATATCAATATCAGCCCAAAATCCGGCAATCATTGAAAACGCATTGCTAGGAAAACCTTCAGGAACAAAAGTGGTATTGGGTCCGCCAAATGTGATTGTTCCTTTGGTGTTGATCCAAAATTGCGTTTTGGTATCTCCAAAAAAACAATAGTCAAAAGGCAAAGGAATTGGTCCAAAAGAACCATCCAAACTATTTGGATTGAATTGATTAGGATTTAAAAGCGTCCATGTGAAATCCGGCTCTGTATAACAATCGCATTGACCTGAGCGATCTCCGCCTTCGCCAAGCGGAGGTGCTTGATAAAATGATTCCACATACTCATCGTAAGCATGCTTGTCAAATTGACCATTTGCTTCCAATTGTTGGATGTATTGACGAGTGTAAAGAATTTCTTTTCCATCTCCATCCTGAGCAGAAACACGAAATCCGGCGCCAAGAGCACCGGATAAAATGAAGATTGCTAATAAACGCCTCATTGTGTTGGTTTTTATATTAAAAAGCCCCGGTTAAGGGGCTTTGTTTGTGGTAAAACTTAATTTTTTATAATCGTCAGATCACCTTTTGTGACATCTCCATTTGGAAGAATTACGATGAAGTAATAAGTGCCTGCAGAGGCCTCGTCGCCCTCCCAGTCATTCTCGTATTTATCGGTTTCGTAAACCAAATTACCCCATCTATTAAATACCTGAAGCTTCACACCACCAAATGCATAATAGCTTTCGAGACCTT
>JBDNHP010000360.1:0-4171 GCA_041688765.1 Flavobacteriales bacterium | reverse complement strand
ACCTCTTCAAGATTAGCCAAAGAGCCATCATGCATATATGGCGCCGTGAGAGAAACATTACGAAGAGAAGGAATCTTAAATTTTGCCAGATCGACCATGTCATTTGTTAATCGGTATCTGCCGGGATCGGCATAAACATCATATAGTCCATTATTTTCAAATTCATAATTACTGAAATTGAAACCGGAATGACAAGAAGAACATTGCGTTCTATCACTAAAGAACAACTCCATTCCACGCAATGATGAAGCATTCATATTACCCGGAATGTTTTGTAAAACTTCTCTGTCGTATGCACTATTGCCAGAAAGTAATGTTCGCTCAAAACACGCAATCGCTCTTCCGATAACGAAGGGGTCGGGAGCACGGCCATAGGCCCTCTCCGCCATTTCAACATATTCCGAGATGTTCGAAAGACGCTCTGCAATTTCAATAATATTGGAGTTAAATTCGTTGTGTTCTTGAATAGGCACTAACACGTGCATTTCAAGTGTTGGAACCCCACCTTCACGAGTGAAATGGGGATGATAAACGATATTGGTTAATGATGATGCATTTCTTAGTCCTGCCGCCCCTGCCGCCCCATTGCTTAAAGCGACATCATCACTGAACGCCAATTGGGACTTATGGCATGTGGCGCAACTAATGCTGCCATCAAATGACATAATAGGATCGTAAAACAGCTTTTTTCCAAGTTTCCATCGCTGTATAGAAAACAAATTATCTTCAGGGTACTCAGGCTCCGGAAATCCTTCTGGAACTTGAGTGAGAGAGATCAATGAATTTTCAGTTACAGGTATGATTTCAGCATCGTCTTTCTTGCAAGAAAATGCAAAAATTAAAAGGCAAAGCCAAAAATACCTCATTCCGAATTTAACGCTGGACAATGATTTTTTCTATTCTGCTCTGATTTGCTGAAGAAATTCTCAAGAAATAAATACCATTCTCAAAAGTACTCATATCCAGCTTATTTTTATTTCCTGTAATGGTATAGTCCACTAATTTGCGACCTTGTTCATCCATAAGGATAAGTGTACATTTAGTATTGGTCAATTCTGGGATGCTAATATTTAAAACATCGGAATTTACCGGGTTCGGATATAGATTCACTTGGAAATTGGCGTGTAATTCTTCCTGACTCACTACCTGATCGACAATGGAGAAAACAATCACTTTGAAGTTCTGAAGAAGCGTTTGTGCCTCACCGGAAGAGCCGTGAGAAATTAGACCACCTGAAACGTTAATATTATTAAACATTTCATTGCAATCTGCTTGAACAAAAATGGTTTGGCTATTGCCATCAGAAACGGCGTCGCCAACCATTAAGACATTAAAATAGTTTTCGTCTCCTAAAGCATGTATCTCATAAGTAATGAGTAAGTTGGGACCAGCTTTACCTTCCAGTGCAACAAATCGATAACCGGAGGCCCAGCCCCAGTGCATAGATGGATTTTGGGGAGCGAGGGGATGATCGGCTGGATAAGTTGCAGGGTCGAGATGATTTTCATCAGGAGCAACTCCTACTGAAAATTGCAATCCTTCGATAACATTCAGGTCAAAGGAGCCAAGGTTAAATGAAGTGTTATCCATGGCATCTATGAGTAACCAGGTATCTTCTACCTCTGTAATGATTCCGCCGTCGTGAATAATTTTGATGTCGGTGAGGTAATATTCCAGGCGGGTTATGTTGAAGTTGTATCCCTCTTCTGCTGTATATGGGCTGCCCATATTCAGAATTTCACCGTTAATAAGGTGCTGTATTTCAAGGTTAACCGCAGTTTGAGCATGTACTTGCAAACCAAACAAGAATACCGGCAAGAGGATGTAAAGTGATTTCATTTTGAAATTTTGAGAAGTGCTTTGTATGCTAATGTAAGAAGAATAGTGCTTACAATTTAATCATGGTCAGTCCATTGTTGCATTCTTAAGCTTATTCTTGACCTTATGTTAGGGGGATCGTGCGGGCTGTTTGTATTACTATGTTTTAATAGACTAATGCGTTTTACCAATTTGGTTGAAAACTGACCACATTAATTATTCATATAACCACATGAAGACTGTATTTACCCCCATTTTATTTCTGATTTCCCTAACGTCATCGGCTCAGTTGGAACAAATTGACTTTCCGGATTTCACCCATACTGATATCCAATGAAACAGTCACCATTTGTATGATTACCTAGATGATGGTAAAATTGTATTAATTGACATTTTTGCAACTTGGTGCCCAAATTGTGTGGCATCAATTCCCGGAGTGGAGGAGATTTGGGAATTACATGGCCCAAATGGTGATAATACCATTGTAATTTTGGGATTTGAAAGAGATCCAGGCACTAACAATGAAAGTTCATTTGTGGCTATTCAGGGAATTGAACATCCTGTAATTGCTGAAGCACATGAAACCGTGCTGAGTTGGGGAATTACATATCAGCCTAATTATTTTGTTATTTGTCCTGATCGTACTTATGACATTAAGATTGGCGGAATTGGCGGAAATCCAACGGCAATATTGAATTTGGTTGAACAATGTAGCACTGTTACAACGCTTGCTGAAACCCATTCTCAGGAAGAAATCCTGATAAGTATTAATCAAGGACAACTTAACATTGAAAATGCCGGGACAGTTAATTATCCCTGGTTTATTTGCGATATCAACGGAAGAAGAGTACTTGAGAACATAGCAATAAAAGGCAATAGTGTTGCCTCTTTAGCAACACTGCGATCAGGAGTCTATGTACTAGTAATTAATGGTAAATCGCACAAGTTTGCGCGTTAACATTAAGCCGCAATTAGGTTTTCAGTAACCATTTCAGTAGCCGTGTCAGCGCATTTGGCAATCCAATTCCAAGGAAAGTACAGCATAACCTGTTCACTTAGTTTGAATTTGGTATCACTTTCACGAACCTGAATGAGCACTTTTTCGTGACCGTCATCAAGGCAAAGTTTGATCTTAAGGGTAAGAGGCGCATGATTAGAAATAGAGATGTCTTGTGCCAAAAGCGCTACCCTCAAGCGCTGCAGCAATGCGTCAATACTGGCGTTTAAGCCTTCATCAACAATTTTTAATTGAATACTTGCCATAGGTGTGGAATTATAGGGTTAATAAAAGAGCGAGAAAGAGCAAGTGTCTTGTTTACAATCAGAATAATGTCAGGTTGGTTTATAAGGCTAAATTGGTTATAATTTTAGAACAAAAAACTGGAAAATCCAAATGTTTATACTTTTTTATGACACTTAAGTCTCTGAGCCAGAATACAGAGGGGTTCTATTCGTTTTTGTCTAGTTCTACTGTGGGAGCTTATCATTGGGGATAAGAATTACAAATTCAAGCTATTTATTTCTCTTGGCATGTCAAATATGCCCTGTGCTGATTTCTATTGTTTAAACACAGTGTTATTCTGAAACAATTGAATTTTCTCCAAAGCGCACATTAATAGGAAAAGCCAAGCATTTATTTATCAGGATTTATGCAATTACAACACGGCCTGCGGAGCCCGGGGCTTGAATAATGATGGATTTGTTAATGCTTCCGACCTGGTTTTCCTTTTGAGTGCTTTTGGTTCGATTTGGTTTTAAACGGGCGATTTGAGGCAGGACGCTCTTCTTCATCCTCCGTTACCAACTCGAAATCCAATTGGCGCTTTTGCAAATTGGCTGCGGCTACCTTGATTTTAACGGCTTGCCCCATGGTGTATTCTTTTCCTTTTCGGCTTCCACGCATCACATACCTATCCTCGTCGAAATTGTAATAATCATCCAGCATATTGCTGCTGCTCACCATTCCCTCGCACTTACTTTCGCTAAGCTCTACATACATGCCCCAATTGGTGAGACCGGAAATAATACCGTCAAACTCCTCTCCGATTTTATTCATTAGGAACTGAACTTGTTTGTACTTAATGGAGGCTCGCTCAGCTTCAGTGGCGCGTTTTTCGCGCATGGAGCTGTGTTTACAATTGTATTCGTATTCCTTTTCGGATGCTGATTCAGCACCTTCCAGATATTCCGCCAATAGTCGATGTACCATTACGTCAGGATATCGGCGAATAGGAGAGGTGAAGTGGCTATAATACTCAAATGATAAGCCGAAGTGACCAATGTTCTGTGTGCTATATTCGGCCTTGGCCATGGAGCGAATACACATTTGTTTGATGATGTCTTCTTCGGGTTT
>JBDNHP010000359.1:0-5556 GCA_041688765.1 Flavobacteriales bacterium | reverse complement strand
TGGAGATGTTGATATCTCTGCAAATTTTCAGTTTTGGAAGTGTCGTTGTGCCTATGCCATGTAAATTGCCAATAGCCGATTCATAATGTTGCTAGTGATCATTTATTTTGTTAATACCGGAATTGCTGAAAGCTCTGAGCGCAAGAAATGAAAGCACGGCTAAACCAAATTTTTTGTTACTCCTCACTTCTTACAGGTTCCTTTATCCAGATTTTCTTGAATTCGGAATCTGGTAATTTTTAAAATTAATTCAATAAGGAGTTGTTCATTATTCGGGAACTGTTTGGAACCTTTTGCATTTTTATATTTTGAAATATCATAACTAAAATGAGCAATTACAGAATTCCCGGATAAAAGCCTATATGATTTTTATAACCAGCATAATGAATGAGATTTCCATTTAACTCAAATGTTGGAATGCCATATTTAATACTTTACGTTGCTTCTGGAAAGATATTTTAAATGTGATTCTGAACCATTTATAGGCGATCTTTTGTGCTTTCTGGAAATGGTGGAATATACTGTTCAATAGATTGATCATTATTCATAATAATTATAATAAAAAATGGCATTTAGTGAATAATAGTTATCGAACTATATTTTAGCAAAGAACTGGAATCTATTACTCTGGCTTTTATAGCAAATTCAAATTCATTTACCCAACAAATTTCTTCGATAATTTGACCACTTAAAAATCCCGATGAGTGATTATGAAGCCTTATTTTGTTGCTAGCTGCGGAAATTGAGATTAGCTGTAAATTTACCTCGTCATCGAAAATGTCATGAGAAATGCATATTATAAATCTGTTTTCAGGTGATATTGAAAGTAGATCTATTATGCCATCAGTTTGTGACTCTAAGGTGTATCCAATATTATTCAAACTATCAATTAATAGAGTTCTGCCTAATGTGAATTCACCATTCCACCACTCTTCTGTATGATATAACTTTAAATTCTCATGGAAGCCTTTGTATTCTAACCAATAAAATCCTCTTTCATATATATAGTTTTCATTTTCAAATCGTTTGGGATAGCTTAAAATAGAAGAGGATGTGCGCAAGATGATGGTGCTGTCAGTCAATTCCATTTGATTGCTGTCAACAAGGAAAGCCGCTGTATTCAATTTTGGAATGGCATTATAAGCATCAGCATCTGATTCCTTTAGTAATAGTTGAGGTAACTCAATCATATCCTCTTGTAAAAAGAGCACTACTGTACTATCGAGATTATGAATGTATTTTATTTGGTTTGGCCTCAGATTTTGGCTTTCTATTGTTAAAGGTTCTGCTTTTGAATAACATCCAATAATAAGCGGAAGAAATGGGAACACTTAGTAACCTAAGGTTTTCATGTGATTTGAATTTCGATAGTAAATTTATTCAAAATCTCCTAACTCAATTAATTTCTACCCTTTTTTGTCGAAAAGGAACCTTCGATTTTCTTGAAATTGTGCATTTTAATTGCAGAAAATTGTTGACAAAGCCCCTTAACAAGTTCATAAAATGCTATTCTAGCTATTGTTCGGAGCATTTGCAGTGCATACCTTTCAACCATGCAAAGTAAAGACCTGCCTTTTTCTAAAGTTATTGATCACGTTAAAGAGTTTCACGATGTTTTCGGAATCGGAAACGAAAATGAACCAACTGCTGAATTAACACAGGAATCAGTTTTACTTCGCTACAGTTTAATGCGCGAAGAAAACGAAGAATATCTCGAAGCTGCATCGCAAAAGGATTTAATTGGAGTAGCGGATGCTTTGGGAGATCAATTGTATATTCTCTGTGGTACAATTCTTAAGCATGGACTGCAGCATAAAATAGTGGAAGTATTTGAAGAAATTCAACGAAGTAATATGTCGAAACTCGATGAGAACGGTCAACCCATTTACAGAGAGGATGGCAAAGTTCTCAAAAGTTCAAAATACTTTCCTCCCAACATAGCCTCAATACTGCTGGGAGTAAAGGTTGGAGCGGATCAGATGGGTTGATTGTTATTTCTTCATTGGACTTGCCGGTTAGAGGGACCGGCAAGTTTTTTTGATTTAAGCTTGAATATTAATTACTATGGATATTAGTAAAGCATTCGAAATGGCCTCAGGGGGTCCTTTTAAAAGGGCGTTGTTGGATCGTTTGCTATGGAGGTATATTCCTTTTAATAGAAAGCACCGTCTAAAAATTGCAGAATTAAAACCCGGTTTTGCCAAAGTAGTGCTTCCTTATACCACTAACAATCTTAATCATCTCAAAGGTTTACACGCTTGTGCTCTAGCAACACTAGCGGAGTACACATCCGGTTTAGCTATCCTCGGAATATGCGGAAGTGATTTCCGGATTATTATGCGAACAATGAATGTGGTGTATGAAAAACAAGGCAAATCAAATGCTTTTGCTGTGTTCAGAATTAGCGCAACCGAATTGGAACAGAAATCGCTAGAATCCAGAAAAACCGGTGAGCCCATTTGGATCAAAGCAGAGGTGCCAGTTATGGATGTTAATGGTGAAATGCTCTGTGTGGCCCATGTGGAGTGGCAACTGAAACAATGGGACAAAGTCAAGTCTAAACCATAGCTATAGAATCAGGCCATTTTCTTACTTTTGCAGCTCAATTCCAGAATTTAAGATGTTGAAAATTACCTTGCCCGATGGCAGTGTGCGTGAAGTTGATTCAGGCAGCACTCCTTTCGATTTGGCCAAAAGCATAAGCGAAGGTCTTGCCAGGAATGTACTGGCAGCAGAAGTAAATGGCGAAGTGCGCGATGCAAGTCGCCCATTCGAGTCTGATAGCACTCTCAAATTATTAACTTGGAATGATGAAGGCGGCAAATCTACAATGTGGCATTCTTCTGCTCATATCATGGCAGAAGCAATTGAGTCTTTTTATCCAGGTGTAAAACTTGCAATTGGCCCTCCAATTGAAAATGGATTTTACTACGATATCGATTTCGGTGATTATGAAATTTCCGATAAGGATTTTCAAAAAATCGAAGAGAAAATGCTAGAAATAGCTAAAGGAAAGCATGCTTTTCGCCGTTCTGAGATTTCTAAAAAGGAAGCAATTGCCTTCTATCAGCAAAAAGGCGATGAATATAAGCTGGAATTATTGCAGGATTTGGAAGACGGTAAAATCACCTTCTATACACAGAATAATTTTACCGACTTATGCCGCGGTCCACACATCCCAGATACCAGCTTTATCAAAGCAGCTAAATTGATGAGTATTGCCGGTGCCTACTGGAGAGGGGATGAGAATCGCAAACAGCTCACTCGAATTTATGGTATCACTTTTCCGAAACAAACAGAACTGAAAGAGTATCTGGAGTTGTTGGAAGAAGCGAAGCGTCGCGACCATCGGAAATTAGGTAAGGAATTAGATCTTTTTCATTTCTCTAGTAAAGTGGGTCAAGGATTACCCCTATGGTTACCTAAAGGCGCAGAGTTGCGCGGAAGATTGGAAGCATTTCTAAAGGAAGCACAACGCAAGCAGGGCTATTTACCTGTTATTACTCCGCACATTGGGAATAAAGAGCTTTATGAAACCAGTGGTCACTGGGAAAAGTACGGGGAAGACTCATTTCAACCAATTAAAACTCCGGTTGAGGGCGAAGTTTATTTGCTTAAACCGATGAATTGTCCTCACCACTGCGAAATCTACAAATCCAGACCTCGTTCTTATAAGGATCTACCTATTCGATATGCTGAATTTGGAACTGTTTATAGATATGAGCAGAGTGGTGAATTGCATGGTTTAACCCGAGTTAGAGGATTTACCCAGGATGATGCCCATATTTTCTGCACCCCTGATCAAGTGAAAGAAGAGATCAGTAAAGTGATTGATCTCGTGCTTTACATTTTCAAAACACTTGATTTCAAAGATTTTATTGCTCAAGTGTCATTGCGTGATCCTGAAACGCCCGGAAAATATATCGGTTCAATTGAAAATTGGGATAAGGCTGAAAAGGCGATCGCTGAGGTGGCTAATGAAAAGGGTTTAAAAACGGTTGTTGTATTAGGAGAGGCTGCTTTTTATGGGCCTAAACTTGATTTCATGGTGCGCGATGCCATTGGGCGGAAGTGGCAATTGGGGACAGTTCAATTGGATTATAATTTACCAGAGCGATTCCAGTTAGAGTACAACGGTTCTGATAATCAAAAACATAGACCTGTAATGATACATAGAGCGCCTTTTGGTTCTATGGAGCGCTTTGTTGCAATTCTGATTGAGCATTGTGCCGGGAGATTCCCATTGTGGTTGACTTCAGAGCAGGTTCGAATTCTGCCAATTTCTGAACGATTTGTAGATTATGCAATAAAAGTTTCAGATATCCTTAAAAATTCCGATATTCGCGCCCTCGTAGACGAAAGCAACGAAAAAGTAGGCAAAAAGATCAGGGATGCCGAGATCGAAAAAGTGCCGTACATGCTCATTATCGGCGAGAAAGAAAGCGAGGAAGGCCTCGTTTCTGTTCGAAAACATGGTGAAGGTGATTTAGGGGCAATGAGTGCTGCTGATTTTGCCGTCATTATAAAAAAGGAAATTGAACAGTTACTTGCCAATTCTCAAAGTTTAATTTAATACTTAAGACCATAGAAACCAGACCAGGGCGTCCTTTTAAGGGTAGGCCAAAAAAGCAGGAGGATCCTCACCGTATCAATGAAAAGATCACGGCAAGGGAAGTAAGGTTAGTTGGAGATGACATCGAGGATGGCGTATTTCTGATTGAAGATGCCCGAAAAATGGCTGAAGAAAAGGAGCTTGATCTTGTAGAGATAGCTCCGGGTGCAGTACCACCTGTGTGCAGAATTGTAGATTACAGTAAGTTTCTCTACGATCAAAAGCGCAAACAGAAAGAACTGAAGGCCAAACAGAGCAAGATCATCGTAAAAGAGATCAGGTTCGGCCCTAATACGGATGAGCACGATTTTCTTTTCAAACTCAATCATGCCAAAAAGTTTTTGGCGGAAGGAGCTAAAGTGAAGGCTTACGTCTTCTTTAAAGGAAGAACGATTGTTTTCAAAGAAAGAGGAGAAATACTTCTGCTCAAATTTGCTCAAGAACTTGCAGATGATGCAATTGTAGAGCAAATGCCAAAATTGGAAGGGAAGCGTATGCAAATTATGCTCTCTCCTAAAAAGAAGAAATAACATTGAATCAATAAATAACAATAAGGCAATGCCTAAGATGAAAACAAAGTCGAGTGCCAAGAAGCGGTTTAAGCTCACTGGCAGCGGCAAAATCAAGAGGAAGCACGCCTTTAAGTCGCATATCCTGACCAAAAAATCAGAAAAGCGCAAGCGTAAGCTCACCAAATTCACAACAGTAGCAAAAGTGGATGAGAAGAGTATCCGTACTCAACTTCTTGTTTAACAGCTATCTGAATTAATTATTGGTATGTTTAACCCGGTGAGCAGTTTTAAGATCGGCTAATACCCGACGCTGGTTGCCAAAAAACACAACAAAATGCCTCGTTCAAAAAATAAAGTCGCATCGCGCCAGAGAAGAAAGAAAATTCTTGATATGGCCAAAGGGTATTACGGAAGACGTAAAAACGTTTATAC
>JBDNHP010000358.1:0-9214 GCA_041688765.1 Flavobacteriales bacterium | reverse complement strand
GAGGTGTAAGCGCTTCTAAAGAGGATGTGCATCGCGCCATTGCCGGGATTGATAAAGGCTTGTTTCCCAAAGCATTTTGTAAAATCATTCCTGATTTGCTTACCGGAAGCGAAGACCATTGCATCGTAATGCATGCAGATGGAGCAGGTA
This sequence comes from Flavobacteriales bacterium, assembly GCA_041688765.1. Taxonomy (GTDB): domain Bacteria; phylum Bacteroidota; class Bacteroidia; order Flavobacteriales_D; family Sanyastnellaceae; genus JBDNHP01. The sequence continues at coordinate 9,064 of JBDNHP010000358.1, read as the reverse complement.
CCAAATCTGCCCTTGCTTATTTATACTGGAAAGAAACCGGAGATTTAAGCGTTTGGAAAGGTATTGCACAAGATGCGATAGTAATGAATCTCGACGATTTGATTTGTGTTGGCGCAACAGACAATATTCTACTTTCTTCAACGATTGGAAGAAACAAAAATCTCATTCCTGCTGATGTGCTATCTGCATTAATTGCTGGAACAGAAGAACTTCTTGGGGAGCTAAGAGATTTGGGTATTGGAATTTATTCAACCGGAGGTGAAACTGCTGATTTGGGCGATCTTGTGAGAACCGTTGTGGTTGATTCTACAGTGGTTTGCAGAATGCGTAGGGATGAAGTAATCAATAATGCAAATATCAAGCCCGATGATGTTATTGTTGGTTTATCTTCATCAGGAAAAGCCAATTACGAAAAAGAATACAATGGAGGCATGGGAAGCAATGGTTTAACCAGCGCCCGGCACGATGTTTTTGATCATTATCTCGCTAAAAAATACCCTGAAAGTTTTGATCCCGCTGTGCCAATTGATTTGGTGTATAGCGGATCTAAATCGTTACTGGATGCAGTAGAGCATTCTGAATTAAATGCTGGTAAATTAGTGCTTTCAGCTACCAGAACTTATGCTCCTGTGTTGAAGAAACTATTTGAAACACATCGCAATAAAATTCATGGAATAGTGCATTGCAGCGGCGGAGCACAAACTAAAGTGCTGCATTTTGTTAATAATATCCATGTGATTAAAGACGATCTTTTTCCTTTACCGCCGCTTTTTAAACTCATTCAATCTGAAAGCAAAACGGATTGGAAAGAAATGTATAAAGTCTTCAATATGGGGCACAGAATGGAGATCTATTTGCCACAAGAATTTGCTCAGGATGTTATTAGTATTTCCAATTCGTATGGAATAGAAGCTAAAATTATTGGCAGATGCGAGCAAGCTGAATCCAACTCCTTGACTATTCGCAGTGAATTTGGAGAATTTCAATATGCAGGATCATGACTGATTTAATACCCAGACTTGCGGCCATTGAAGACCGTTTTGACGAGGTTGGGAAATTGGTTCTCGACCCGCAAATTATTTCCGATCGGAAGCGCTACACAGTGCTGATGCGTGAGTTCAAAGAACTGGAAGAAATCGTAGCCTCTTTCAAATCGTACAAGCGCATAGTAGAAGAGCAAGATTCAACAGAGCAAATGCTGAAGTCGGAAAGCGATCCCGAAATGCGTGAAATGGCCAAAGAAGAACTGGAAAGTCTTCGTGAATCAAAGTATAGGCTAGAGGAAGAATTGAAACAATTATTAATACCCAAAGATCCCGAAGATCGAAAAGACTCCATTGTGGAGTTGCGCGCAGGTACAGGAGGGGATGAAGCCGGAATTTTTGCCGGAGATTTATACCGCATGTATCAGCGTTATGCTGAAAAAAGAGGTTGGAAAACGGAGTTACTCAGCTTTTCTGATGGCACTGCAGGGGGTTATAAAGAAATCATTTTCCAAATTTCGGGAAGTGACGTATATGGTAATCTGAAATTCGAATCTGGAGTGCATAGGGTTCAACGTGTGCCGGCTACCGAAGCGCAAGGTAGAATTCATACATCGGCTGCAACGGTTGCAATTATGCCTGAAGCCGATGAGGTTGACATTGATCTCAATATGGCGGATGTTAAAAAAGACACTTATCGCTCATCAGGGGCTGGTGGGCAACACGTAAACAAAACGGAATCTGCTGTTCGACTTACTCACCTTCCAACAGGCATTGTTGTAGAGTGTCAGGACGGACGTTCTCAGCTCAAAAACTACGATATGGCTTTGGGAATTTTAAGAACCAGATTATACGAAAAGGAAAGGGAACGATTGGATTTAGAGCGCTCTGCACATCGAAAATCATTGGTGAGTACTGGTGATAGATCTGCTAAAATCCGAACGTATAATTATCCCCAAGGAAGAGTGACCGATCACCGTATTAATCTCACCGTTTATAATCTCCCGGCAGTAATAGATGGTGATTTAGATGATATCATTCAGGCACTAAAAATTGCCGAGAATGCTGAAAAACTTCAAGCAGGAACAAAAGCATGACCCGCAACGAACTCATATCGAACATAAAATCAAAACGATCATTTTTATGTGTCGGACTGGATACCGATCCAGCAAAAATTCCGACTCATTTCAGTAATGCTGAAGATCCGGTTTTTGAATTCAATAAAGCAATCATTGATGCAACATCCGATTTAGCAGTTGCATACAAACCGAATATTGCCTTTTATGAAGCCCAGGGAATAAAAGGCTGGCTGAGTTTGAAGAAAACGATCGAGTACATTCCAAAAGATTGTTTCATTATTGCAGATGCTAAAAGAGGTGATATTGGCAATACTTCAAATCGATATGCAGAAGCATTTTTTAAAGAATATAATTGCGATGCCATTACTGTTACTCCCTATATGGGGCATGATAGTATTGAGCCTTTTCTGAAATATCCCGGGCATTGGGCCATAGTGTTGGCGCTTACTTCAAACGAAGGAGCAATGGATTTCCAATTTGGATTAAGCAGCGGGCAATTTTTGTATGAAAAAGTGGTTGAAAAGTGCATGGAATGGGGTTCTCCGGATAATTTGATGTTTGTTGTTGGCGCAACACGTGCTGAATTATTAGGCAAAATAAGAGCACAAGCACCTCATCACTTTTTCCTGATTCCCGGATTGGGAGCCCAAGGTGGAAGTATGCAAGACATTATTCAATACGCACTTACCGATGAAATTGGCGTTTTAGTGAATGCTTCAAGAAGCATCATTTATGCGGATAATTCCGAAAAATTCGCGTCAGTAGCGCGTTCTGAAGCAGCGAGAATTAGAAATGTGATGGATTCTGCCTTAAAGGCAAGAGGAATTTGAACTTGCGGTTTTAGCTTTGAATTCGAAAAGCTAAAACTATGGATGAGGAAATACTGTCTTATGTGTGGGAGAATCGTTTATTTCGGGTAAACAAGCTGCAAACCACTTGCGGTAAACCACTAACTATCAGGCACCCGGGGCATAAAAATGCGGATTCTGGTCCGGATTTTCAACTGAGTAGGCTCAAAATCGAATCAGGTGAATGGGTTGGACAAGTAGAAATTCATGTAAAATCTTCCGATTGGTTTAAGCATGGTCACCAAAATGATGAGGCATACCGTGGATTGATTTTACATGTGGTTTGGGAGCATGATAAAGAAATCCCGCAGCTCTCAGAAGCAGGCGTTCATACGCTTGAACTTCAAAATTTTATTGATCCCTTGGAATTGGAACGATGCTATGAACTTCTTCATTCTCTGGAATTAATTCCTTGTAAAGCGGAGCCGGCAAAAGATATTCTGGTAAAAACGCAATGGCTAGATCGCATGTTGGCAGAGCGATTGGAAAACAAATCAATTCAGATTTTACAAACACTTGATAAATGCGGCAACGATTGGCAGGAAGTGCTCTACCGATGCATTGCAAGAGCTTTCGGACTTAAAGTGAATGTGTTTCCCTTCGAAATGCTTTCCACCATTCTTCCTTATCGACTTTTGGCAAGAAACCGAGGATATGAAAACCGATTGGAAGCTTTGATATTCGGACAATCCGGATTTCTTCATCCCCAACTAATTGATCAATACCCCCAGCATTTGAGACAAGAGTATTTAAGTCTTTCAAAGGCTTATGCTTTAGAAGCAATGGCAGTAAGCAATTGGAAATTTATGAGAATGCATCCCAATGGCTTTCCAACGCTACGGTTGGCTCAATTTGCTCAGTTGTTGCGCAATGTGCACCCATTAACTGATCTGATTTCAATTACTGATAGTCTTGACGAATTAACTGCGTTTTTCACTTCTAAACCACATCCATATTGGGATGATCATTATCGTTTTGATAAAGCAGTGAGTCCGTTTTCATCTAGAATGGGAATCGACTCTGCTTCGATGATTATTATTAACGCTATGATCCCCTTCATCTTTACTTATGGAAAAAGTAGGCACGATCAAGATCTTCAGAACAAAGCCATTTCGATGCTTGATCAAATTCCGGCTGAATCCAATAAGATTATCAGATTATGGGATCACTTGGAAATGAAAGTGAACAGCGCTTCTGATACGCAGGCTTTAATCCATGCTTACAGCAGATATTGTTCATCCAAAAAATGTTTATCTTGCACCTTAGGCCGGACTAGACTAAAAACAACAACTGATGGTATTAAGAATAGTGGAGTATTTTGAAAAGCAAGCTTATGGTGTTTGCGCTTGGTGGGGTGATAGGTTGGGAATGCGTCCGCATAAAATCAGAATTTCATTCTTCTATTTATCATTCATCACATTTGGTTCTCCTGTGCTGATTTATCTCATCATGGCCTTTATACTCGAACATAAAGAGAACTTTAAATTGAGCAAGCGCAGAGTTAGTATTTGGGATTTGGAATAGTTTCACTCTCTGTTCTTTTTGCTCCTACTTGCCTACAGTCTGCCATTTCCCTGTCATTTCAAGAGGTAAATATGATTCCTGAATTATAGATTCAGAAGCGTAGATATTTAATCGGATGTGTATATCCTCAGAACATTAATTTTTGTGAATACCGATTCAACTGTCTATTTTAGTCGCCCTGACCACAATAAGAAAACATGAAAAAATCGATTATCGGATTCTTGAGTCTAGCATTATTGCTTATTACTCAGATTTCAATAGCTCAATCTGAGGCAACTCCGGCGGCGGCAACCATTGATGAAAAAATTAATGGAGTAATGGAACCCATCACAAAAGCTATAGAATCTATAATCTTTTTTACGGTTTCATTTGGAGGGATGACCATCCCTTTTGTTTTGATATGGTTGGTAGTGGGTGCCGTTTTCTTCACCGTCTATAATCGTTTCGTGAATTTTACGGCCTTTAAACATGCTCTTGAAGTTGTACGTGGTAAATTTGATAAGCCAGGCGATAAAGGAGAAGTCTCCCATTTTCAAGCACTTACAGCCGCTTTGTCAGGAACTGTCGGAGTCGGAAATATCGCGGGTGTTGCATTGGCCGTTTCCTTAGGTGGGCCCGGTGCTACATTCTGGATGATTATTGCGGGTTTGCTAGGAATGTCGTCGAAGTTTGTTGAATGTACGCTCGGCTTAAAATACCGAAAAGAAAATCCTGATGGTACAGTCTCTGGTGGACCGATGTATTATTTGAGTAAGGGCTTAGCCAATAAAAAGATGCCAATGTTCGGAAAAGCTTTGGCAGTGATTTTTGCAGTTTCTTGCATAGGAGGTTCCTTTGGTGGAGGAAATATGGTTCAAGTTAATCAGGCTACTCAGCAATTGATTGCAGTTACCGGCGGACCTGAGAGTTTTCTATATGGAAGAGGTTGGTTGTTCGGAGTAATCATAGCTATTCTAGTGGCGATTATCATTATCGGAGGAATCAAGAGCATCGCTAAAGTAACAGACAAAGTGGTGCCTTTTATGGTAGGAATCTACGTAGCAGCGGCACTTGTCGTAATATTTGCTAACATTTCTGCCGTTCCTGCTGCTTTTTCCAGTATTATAAATGGGGCTTTTTCAAATGATGCCATGTATGGCGGATTAATAGGCGTTTTAATGATGGGATTTAAGCGTGCGGCATTCTCCAATGAAGCCGGTATTGGTTCCGCATCCATTGCTCACGCAGCAGCTAAAACAAATGAACCAATAAGTGAGGGATTAGTTTCCCTTTTGGAGCCTTTTATCGATACTGTTGTTATTTGTACCATGACTGCCCTCGTTATCGTGGTTTCAGATTATGGATCCATCGGTTCTGTTGCAGCATTCCAGTCGGCTTCAGGCGCTGGTACAGATGCAGGTATTGCTTTAACTTCAAGTGCATTTCAGCAAACCATTTCCTGGTTTCCCTATGTGTTGTCCGTTGCTGTAATCCTGTTTGCCTTATCAACCATGATTTCCTGGTCGTATTATGGTTTAAAAGCCTGGACATACCTCTTTGGTGAAAGCAAAGCATCGAATATCAGTTATAAAGCTGTTTTCTGTGTGATGGTAGTTATTGGCTCAGCCATTAGCGCAAGAAGTGTTTTTGACTTCGGTGACGCAATGATTTTTGCCATGTGTTTCCCTAATATTTTGGGACTATATTTCCTTGCGCCTGAAGTGAAGGCCGATTTGATCATTTATTTAAAGCGTGTGAAATCCGGAGAAATCCGGAAGTACAAATAAGTGCTTCCGGCCTAAAGGGCTGGAGTATGAATTTTTATGATTTCATTCGGTTTAACCGACATGAGAGATTGGCGGTGTATATTACATTGCCTCTTTTAATCGCTATTGCTTTCTTGAATAAAAAAAGTGCTGAATCTTCTGAGCTCGTTTTGTCAGATGATGAATGGCATTGGTATCAAGCACAAATTGAAGAATTTAAGCAAGAGCAAACAAGGCTAAATCAATCGGATTTTTTCGATCCTAATAATTTAGATTCTGCTGCTTTTGTGAAGCTTGGTTTAAGTCCAAAACAAGCCTCAGTAGTGATAAAATTCAGAGAAAAAAATTCCGGATTTTACACTATTGCGGATCTGATGGAATGCAAATACATACCAGAAGATTGGATAGCAGAACATGAATTGAGCATGATTTTTAGCGAAGAACCTCCCCATGAATTTCTTCACTCCGAAAATGAGCCAAGAAACACTTACAGTTCAGAACAAAAATCACATTTTAAACCTTATGAAGCTGCAGTTCCCAAAGCAATACAAATACTTGATCTTAACACATCCGACAGTGCATCTTTAGAGGCTCTTCCCGGAATTGGTGCCGGCATGGCAGCGCGTATCATTAAGTTTAGAACTAATTTAGGAGGCTTTATTCATAAAAATCAGTTAATGGAAATTTATGGAATGAAAGAAGACAATTACCTCAAATTCATTGATTTGGTCAATATTTCAAATACCTTTCAAACTAAAAAAATATGTATTAATTCATGTACTAAGGAAGAACTCATGAATCATCCCTATATTGAGCCTCGTCTCGCCGGTTCATTAATTAACATCCGGGAGCAACACGGACCTTATAAAAACCCTGAAGGCATACGCTTTTCAGTATTATTGAATGATTCGATTTATGAACGCATCCGTCCTTACATCAGCCTCTGCGCAGAAAATTCAGAACGATCTCCGTGAAATAATCAGGGAAGTTCCAGATTTCCCTAAACCCGGAATTTTGTTTAAAGATATTACCCCATTGCTACAAGATTCGGATTTGTGCAAACGCATTATCCATTTGCTTTGTGAATGGCATCAACCTGCCAAACCCGATATAATAGCCGGTGTTGAAAGCAGAGGCTTTCTTTTCGGTTTTCCTATGGCCATAGAAATGGGAATTCCTTTCGCTTTAATTCGAAAGGCCGGAAAACTTCCTGCAAAAAAAATCAGCGCGAACTATGAACTTGAATACGGCACTGCGGTTGTAGAATTACATGAAGATAGTATTTATCCGGGAATGAAAGTGGCTATTCATGATGATCTTCTCGCAACAGGCGGAACATCTGAGGCTGCTGCACGATTAGTAAAAATGAGCAATGCAGAAGTTTGTGCATTTTCATTTTTGCTCGGTTTGGATTTTCTGAATGGAGAAGATTTATTGCATAAACACTCTGAAAATGTCCTAATTTTAGCCCGCTTTTAATGAGTTATTATGGATTATAAAAGAACAGAGAGTCAGGAAATGATTATTCAGATGGTGCGTGATTTCGCTGAAAAGGAAATCAGGCCGAAACTGATGGAATGGGATGAAAGTCAGTATTTTCCTGTGGAACTTTTCCGCAAAATGGGAGAGTTGGGATTGTTGGGTGTTCTTGTTCCTGAAAAATACCAGGGTGCTGGATTGGGATATTTCGAATACATTAATGTAATTGAAGAAGTTTCAAGAGTTTGTGGATCTATAGGTTTATCTGTCGCTGCGCATAATTCCCTTTGTACAGGTCATATTTTGCAATTCGGATCGGAAGAGCAAAAACAAAAATACCTTCCATTGTTAGCCACCGGAAAGTGGATTGGCGCTTGGGGATTAACCGAAGCCAATACTGGTTCTGATGCATTGAGAATGAAAACATTTGCCGAAAAAGATGCTGAGTATTGGGTAATAAATGGTGCTAAAAATTGGATTACTCACGGCATCAGTGGTGATGTTGCAGTAGTACTGGTGAGGACTGGTGAATTGCTAGATACACGTGGAATAACTGCATTTGTTATTGAGCGAGGAACACCAGGATTTACAGCAGGAAAGAAAGAGAACAAACTAGGAATGCGTGCTTCCGAAACTGCAGAAATGATTTTCGATAACTGCCGTGTTCATGAATCACAAGTACTAGGAAAATTAGGCGAGGGCTTTATACAAGCTATGAAGGTGCTAGATGGCGGAAGAATTTCAATTGGAGCTTTGGCCTTAGGTATCGCCAAAGGAGCTTTGGATGCTTCGGTTAAGTATTCTAAAGAGCGCGAGCAATTTGGAAAACCAATTTCTGAATTTCAGGCCATTGCCTTTAAACTTGCCGATATGGCCACCGAAATCGAAGCTGCTGAACTCTTGTTATTCAGTGCTGCCGATCTGAAGAACCGAGGACAAAAATGCACTCGTGAATCGGCCATAGCTAAATATTACGCATCAGAAGTAAGTGTGAGATGTGCAACGGAAGCTGTGCAGATTTTTGGGGGTTATGGATACACCAAAGATTATCCGGTAGAGAAGTTTTATCGCGACAGCAAGCTCTGTACAATAGGAGAGGGAACCTCTGAAATTCAGAAATTGGTGATTTCTCGTGAAATTCTCGGATAATTTTTTTAGTCTTTGTCAATAATCTGAAATAATTGTATATTTGCAACCCTTAAAATAGGTCTATGTTAATTATACCAATAAAAGAAGGAGAGAACATCGAACGTGCTCTCAAGAAGTTCAAGAAGAAATTCGAGCGCACAGGTGCTATGAAGCAATTGCGTAGTCGTCAGTTCTATACTAAGCCCTCGATTGAGCGTCGCGAAGAAATTAAGCGCGCCATCTACCGCGATAAGATTATGGAGCAAGCGGATTAAAAT
>JBDNHP010000357.1:0-1826 GCA_041688765.1 Flavobacteriales bacterium | reverse complement strand
TATTAATATCAGCATTTGTATCTCTCTCTTTAACGCCGATGCTGAATGCCTATATGATGAAGGCAAATAAAAAGAAAACCAAATTCTATAATTGGTCTGAACCCTATTTTGAGAAAATGACCTCCGGTTATTCAGAATCGCTAAGCAGTTTCATGAAAAAACGCTGGATTGCATTTCCAATCATCATCATTTGTATAGGGCTTATCGGACTCTTTTGGACGGTTCTTCAAAAAGAGACAGCTCCATACGATGATCGTTCGGCAGTAAGCATGCAGGTTACGACTCCTGAGGGTTCTTCCTATGATTTTACAGATAACTTCATTCTGGATCTTTCCAAACTAATAGAAGATTCTATACCTGAAAAAGAGTTTAATCTGACTGTAACTTCACCAGGATTCAGTGGTTCGGGCGCAGCGAACACCGGATTTTTAAGAATTCGTCTGAGTGAACCATCAGAACGAGAAACTTCACAGGCGCAGGTTGCTGAAAAACTGACAAAAATTACTAAAAGCTATACAGAAGGCCGCGTATTTGTGATTCAGCAGCCTACAATTTCAGTTACAAGGCGTGGTGGCTTACCGATAAATTACATCATTCAGGCTCCTAATTTTGAAAAACTTCGTGAAAAATTGCCACTGTTTATGGAAGAAATCAGTCAGGATCCGACTTTTACTGCGACAGATGCAAACCTGAAATTTAATAAGCCTGAAATTAATATTACTATTGACAGAGAAAAGTCCAGAAACCTGGGAGTTTCGATATTGGATGTTGCTCAAACCCTGCAATTTGCGCTTAGTGGGCAACGGTTTGCCTATTTCCAGATGAACGGCAGACAATATCAGGTTATAGGTCAATATGACCTTCCCGACCGCAATGATCCGCTGGATCTGACTTCAATTTTTGTAAGAAATAACAGAGGCGAACTAATACAACTTGACAATCTGGTCACGGTACAGGAAACAAGTACACCGCCGCAATTATATCATAACAACCGATTCACATCTGCTACTGTATCCGCAGGCCTTGCACCCGGTAAAAGCATTGGCGATGGGATTGATGTCATGAACAAAGCGGCTGCAAAAATACTTGACGATACATTTACAACCGATCTTGGTGGTGAATCACGTGATTATAGAGAAAGTTCTTCGAACACACTTTTTGCATTTGGGCTTGCCTTGTTATTGGTCTACCTGATCCTCGCGGCCCAGTTCGAGAGTTTCATCGATCCGTTCATTATTATTCTGACGGTGCCGATGGCTGTTGCAGGTGCCTTTCTTTCGCTATGGCTTTTCGGACAAACCTGGAATGTTTTCAGCCAAATTGGGACAATCATGCTGATTGGGCTTGTAACAAAGAATGGCATTTTGATTGTGGAATTTGCAAACCAATTGAAAGAGCAGGGCAAGCCATTAGCTGAAGCGATAGTTGAAGCATCAGTAGCGCGATTGAGGCCGATCTTAATGACAAGTCTTGCAATTGCCTTGGGAGCATTACCTATAGCTATGGCTTTGGGTGCCGCAGCAAAAAGCAGGATGAGTATGGGTATTGTAATTATTGGAGGAACACTCTTCTCATTAATCCTTACACTCTACGTAATTCCTGCGGTTTATTCCATGTGGTCGAAGAAACATAAACCGCTTCCGGAGATAACTGGAAAAGTAGAACCGCATTTGGAAGTAGAATTGATTAATACTTAATAAATAAACTAAGATCCGGCCGTTTTAAGAGGCTCTATCATTAGGATTTTAATATATATATGAACAGGAAAAAAAATAAATTTAGTATTCTATTATTTTTCACCGGCTTTTTGCACTTATCAGCCATTT
>JBDNHP010000356.1:0-3253 GCA_041688765.1 Flavobacteriales bacterium | reverse complement strand
TGGCAGCGAGGGTACTTTTCATGCTCAACAAATGATTGAATACGGTACCAATTTAGTGGGTGGAGTAACGCCGGGCAAAGGCGGACAAAGCCATCTAGATAGGCCTGTATTTAATACAGTTGCCGAAGCTGTAGAGCAAACAGGCGCCGATGTGAGTATTATTTTTGTTCCGCCTGCATTTGCTGCTGATGCTATTATGGAAGCTGCTGAAGCTGGCATCAAAGTGATAGTAACAATTACGGAAGGTATTCCTGTGCTCGATATGACTAAAGTGAAGCAATACATCAGCTCAAGAGATACCCGTTTGATAGGTCCAAACTGTCCGGGTATTATCACCGCTGGAGAAGCCAAAGTGGGAATCATGCCGGGTTTTGTTTTTAAACCTGGTAAAGTGGGAATCGTTTCAAAATCAGGAACATTAACCTATGAGGCTGCTGATCAGATTGTAAAGGCTGGAATGGGCATAAGCACTGCTATAGGCATAGGAGGAGATCCGATTATTGGAACCACCACGCTTGAAGCAGTACAATTGTTTATGAACGATCCTGAAACAGAAGGTATCGTAATGATTGGTGAAATTGGTGGTGATCTAGAAGTTAGGGCTGCACGTTGGATTAAAGATAATGCCACGAAGCCTGTTGTAGGATTTATTGCAGGAGAAACAGCACCTAAAGGTCGCACTATGGGGCATGCCGGTGCCATTGTAAGTGGTGATGATGAATCTGCAGATGCTAAGAAGAAAATCATGCGCGAATGTGGGATTCACGTGGTTGACTCACCGGCAAGTATTGGTCATAAAATGGCCGAAGTACTTGGTGTAACTGCCTGATATTAAATTTTCGGACGCTAAATGAAAATGTCCGAAAACAATAATAAAATTATATTCATAGGAAAACCTGATTCCTCTTATGCTACGCTGATTTTTTCAGGCTTCATTGCGCTGAAATATTCACTATTCCTGATTTTTGCTTTAGTTCTATATGCTTCCCATTTGAAGCCGAATTCATTTGAATGGACTCATTTCTTCTTTCTTCTATCATTAAACATTATAGGAATATTGCTCAGCAAAAGAGCATTCATCAACCTTTTTCATCGTGAGATCTGGAAGATTACACCAAATGAAATGGAGATTTCATTGAGGTTTATCATCCAATACCAAAATATAAGGCTCAGGGCTTCTGAAATCAAGAGGGTTGAACTTGTTGAATCCGTTCCTTTCAATGTGGAAAATACTGGTGCCCCGGTATAGAATTATTATTAATACACCCAATGAATGTTATAATCTTGGCAAAGGATGGAATCAGGAATTTTCTAAAAAAGCAGTAGAAATTTGTCGCAACACACTGAATATAAAATAACTACAATAAATATAAGACTATTTGATGGCGAAATTAAGGGGGAATCCTATGACATTCACATCAAGACGTTAATAATTATGACAATCAGATCATTAAGTTTGGGCTAAAAGGACTAAATTGCCCTACTAACGACTGAAAAATGGATACTAAATTGAACGAAAGAGAAAATCTTCTGAATGACTATTTGGTTAATCAGAAAAAACTAACAGAACTCGAGCACGAAATCCAAAGACTTAGGGAGTCTAACTTTCACTTAGTCAAAGAACTAGAAGAAAAGGAAAGTGCCGTTCAGAATTTATTTTCGTATATTGAAGTGCTCCAAGCACCTCAGAAATGAACCAAGCCTTGCTATCTTGAAAATACAATGATGAGGGTCTTTTTAGTTCTAACATCACTCCATCCCAATTTTTAAACTCTTCGCATCAAGTAGGGCATAATAACATATTTCCATTTCCATTTGACTTCTTTTTCAAGTCTGCCAGCCTTTTATTCAAGTCTTTGCATTCCGATTGTGAACTTTAGATTCTCAAATGTTGTTGTTTATTCATTTGCTTAGCTCAAAAGCTTTTAAGATATTTATACGATTCAAAAATCTGCAAATGAAAAAATATTACACTATTCTAGTTCTGCTGGTGCTGTTTTTCAACACCGCCTTTGCCACAAGTGATCCTGCACGAAACAATACCTCATGGGAGGTTAGTTTTATAAAAGGGGGGGCCACTCCTGATATAAATTATCAAGCTCTTTTAAGATCTCAAACTGCATGGCAGGGATTTTTAATGGATCATGGTACTTGGTATGTTCATTTTAATGAAAGTAACGCTCTTCCACACAGAGCCTATGGTCAGCCAATCCCTACACAAGGGGAAGGCCCTATACAGCGTGCAAACTGGTTCATTCAAAATGAACTGAATTCTTTCAATATTCCAGCAGGAGAATTAGTATTCAAAAGCACTCCATTAACCCGCAAACACTCCATGGTTTATTTCAATCAGGTTCATGAAGGATTGGAAGTATTAGGATCACAAATGATGATCAAAATGGATCAATCGGGCAATGTGATCATGTTTAGTGCGGATGTATATTCCGATATCGAATTGGAAACACTGCCCTATTTATCAGCCCAGGTAGCTGCCACTTACTCCGTTTCAGGCTTAAATGATATCCAAATCATTAGTGCTGAAAGTGATGGGAATTTAAAAATCCTTCCAATTCCAAATGGTAAGTCTAATGTTTATCGCGCTGTTTATGAGGTCTATATCGATGCGCAATCGGGAGAAATACCTTCGCGTTTTTATCCGCTTGTAGATGCAGCCAGCGGTCAGGTTTGGTATCGACAAGACAAAATTCAACATGTTGCAAGTAACGATCCAACAGACCCACATAAAAATTGCAGTCATGGTGTTCGTAACCTAGCTCTTCCTTTAGTAGTGGGTGGAACCGTTTCATCAACAATTCATGAAACTACCCCTTTTGAGGTTCCTGTTTCCCGACCATTACCTTTTATGAGCATTATTGTAAATGGTGTTACCTATTATACCAATGCAAATGGCGTATTCTCTATTCCGGTTAACGGACCGATTAACGGACAAGCGCGATTAGCAGGACAATGGTGTACGATTGAAACGAATAATGTTACACCACAATTCAATTCTATTTTGGCTGAAGGAAATGCAAATGTTTTGAGTTTTGAAATGAATTCAAACGTTAAAGAGCGCTCTGCCTATTACAGCACCAATGCCATTCATGAACACATGAAGGCCTTGATGCCATCCTTTACCGGACTGGACTTTTCGCTCACCACTAATGTTGATGTAGCTGGAGAATGTAATGCCTTTTATGATGGAAATTCTATCAACTTCTACAATCTGGCAGGTGGATGTAATGCCACTTCA
>JBDNHP010000355.1:0-5685 GCA_041688765.1 Flavobacteriales bacterium | reverse complement strand
AGAAAGTGCCGGGCTCCTGAAAATGGACTTCCTTGGACTCAAAACCTTAACTCTTATTAGTGATGCAATTGAAATCATTCAGGAACGACATGGGGTTTTGATTGACCCGGATGAAATTCCATTGGATGATCCCAAAACCTATGCGCTTTTTCAGCGCGGTGATACGGTTGGCATTTTCCAATACGAATCTCCTGGAATGCAGAAACATCTGCGCGCACTCAAACCCGATACATTTGGTGATTTGATTGCGATGAATGCACTGTACCGCCCGGGTCCTCTGCAATATATCCCGAATTTTATTGCTCGTAAACATGGCCGTGAGCCGATAACTTACGATTTACCGGCCATGGAAGAATACCTGAAGGAAACCTATGGTATTACCGTTTATCAGGAGCAAGTAATGCTACTTTCTCAAAAACTGGCAGGCTTTACCAAAGGTTTGGCAGATGAGTTGAGAAAAGGGATGGGTAAAAAGAAGAAGGAAGTTATTGATAAGCTCTTTCCTCAGTTTGTTGAAGGTTGCGAGAAAAATGGCCATCCCCGTGAAAAGATTGAGAAAATTTGGACCGATTGGGAAGCATTTGCCTCTTATGCATTCAACAAATCACACTCTACTTGCTATGCATACATTGCTTTTCAAACGGCCTGGCTAAAAGCCAATTATCCGGCAGAATATATGGCATCCGTGCTCAGCAATAATATGAGCGATATCAAGGAAGTCAGCTTTTTTATGGAAGAATGCCGAAGAATGGGAGTTCCGGTATTGGGGCCATGTATAAATGAAAGTCAATTCAGATTTACTGTTAATGCAAAAGGCGAAATCCGCTTTGGACTCGGAGCGATTAAAGGAGTTGGAGAAAATGCTGTTGATCAATTAGTTACAGAAAGAAAAACAAATGGTGTTTATCAGGATTTCTTTGATTTCATACGCAGAATTGATTTACGAATAGTGAATAAACGAACCTTAGAAAGCTTAGTGCAAGCCGGAGGTTTCGATTCATTCAAAATTTCACGAAGCAGATTTTTTGTTGAAGACGGCAAGGGTTCGAGTTTTGTAGAGAGTGCTATTCGTTATAGCAATGCGGTTCGTGAAGGGGCAAATTCTAATCAGGCAAGTTTATTTGGAGAAGACAGCAGTGCTGACATTGCACCTCCCATTATACCGGAGGCGGAAGAATGGGGAACAGCACGTAAACTCAATCTGGAAAAGGAAGTGGTTGGTATTTTTATTTCTGGTCACCCTTTGGATGATTACAAATTGGACATTAAAAGTTTTTGCACACCCGGTGGCTTGAGTAATTTGAAAGACTTGGAACGCAATATGGGCAGGGAGCTCCGATTGGCAGGGATTGTAAATGAGGCAGCACATAAGATTGGCAAGAATAACAATCCTTATGCCATGTTTAATTTGGAAGACTATGAAGAAACTTCCAAGTTTTTTCTTTTTGGAGATGACTATGCCCGATTTAAGCATTTGTTGGAAAACGGTTGGTATTTGATGATTACGGGAAAAATTCAAATGCGCAAAAGAGTTGGCAAAGAAGAACCTGAGTTCCGAATTACACAGGTTGAATTGCTCAATGAGGTTAGATCGAAAAGAACGCGTGAGTTGAAGCTACGATTGGATTTGGAGGATATTAATGATGAAATGGTAACTCGATTGTCTGATATTCTGTCTGCACATAAAGGAAGTTGCAAATTGAACTTGGAAATCATTGACGGAAACAGTCAGCTTGTCATGCAAAGCAAGGGCATTCAAGTGAGCACCGACCAAGAATTAATTAATGAATTGCAAAGCATACCTGAAATCTCACTAAGTTTGGGTACCTGACAAGGCGTCAGTGATTAAAAGATGGCAGGGACTTTGAACCCTGTTAAACAAGTGCTACATTTGTAGCGTTAACGAGTAGTATCTATTTCAATTAAAAAATCAATAAAATGGCTCTAGAGTTCACCGATGCCAATTTTGAAGAGCTTGCGCTCAAAAGCGACAAGCCAGTTATGATCGATTTTTGGGCTGAATGGTGTGGCCCATGCCGCATGGTTGATCCGATAGTTAAAGAAATGGCTATCGAATATGAAGGCAAAGCTATCATTGGCAAGGTCAATGTAGATACCAATCCGGACATTTCAGCCAAGTTTGGCATTCGTAATATTCCGACCATCATTTTCCTAAAAGGTGGTCAGATGGTGGATAAATCAGTTGGTGCCGTTCCTAAGAATATCCTAGCGGAGAAACTTGAGAACATCATGTAATTTGTTTTATTCAATTTGGGAAGTATCCCGAGGTCTTAACGGACTTCGGGATTTTTTTTGAACGAATTCTTGTATTGACAGATATGAACTGATAGAAAATGAAGGCTATAATGCGCAAGTTTTAAGCTTTGGAACACCCTTGCTAATTTCTGTTGTGTTTTGACTCCGAAAGCAATGCCCTAATGTTCTTCTTTGTTCAAAAAAACACTCCAAAAGATAGCCATAAGCATTTCGGGTCAGCCGATTTCATTACATCAGCTAATTTCGCGACATTTTAAATGTAACACACTGTAAATAAAAGAGTTGCTATTTTGAGATTATTATGTTTGGAAAACAGTAATAGGAAAACTATAAAGCCTGAGGGCGTAAGACTATTTATAACAGTTTATCGATGTACCTAAGGAAGTTTTCTTCCAAAATGGCGTATTCATGATCAGCCGCAAAAAGTGTTTTTAATTCTGACTCGAGTTGCTGCTTATCGTGCTCAGAGGGATAGAATTTTTTTCTTCCGTCTGAAATTATTCCGGCGCACTGATAATCAGAGCACTTCGCATATTCCGTCTTAGCAAAGTTATAGTTCTCCTCTCCTACTATGCTGCTGATATACAGGTGCTCAGCTTCACTAAGTCCTAAATTTGACCGAGCACCACAAAACAATAAGAAAGCGTGGTATTGCTGTTTAGTCCAATTATCTAGATTAATTTCCATGATTTTGGTTTTATGGTGCTAAAGTAAAGCGAATGAAACGAAACTGCATGCAAGTTATACTTCCATAAGAAATGATAATTGTCATTTACTTGCATTCCATTCACTGTAAAACTGTTCGAGATATGTTTCCATAAACGCATGTCTTTGTGCTGCAATAACTTTGGCAGCGTTGGTATTCATTCGATCTTTGAGTAATAAGAGTTTTTCGTAGAAGTGATTTATTGTTGGCGCCAAGGTGGATTTATAGGACTGAAAATCTGAAAAAAAAGCAGGTTTTAGTTCCGGATCATAAAGCAGTCTGCCTTTGCTACCTCCATAAGCAAAAGCTCTTGCGATACCTATTGCGCCAATAGCATCCAAACGGTCAGCATCTTGCACACACGCTGCTTCCAGCGATGAACAGGGAGTTGGCACCCCTTCACCTTTGAATGTAACTTCTTTCACAATGGCACATACCCTAATTATTATGGAATCCGCCAATCCAAAATCATTGAGAATTCGGGCTGCTTCTTTCGGTCCCGCTTCGATATCTCCTCCATGGAATTTATGATCTGCTATATCATGCAACAAGGCACCGAGTTCAGTTAGGAATAAATCTGCCTGTTCTGCTTTAGCAATTTTTATAGCCGTTTCTTTCACTCTAAAAATATGCCACCAATCATGGCCGGAGCCTTCATAAATGAATTTATTTTTGACTAGTTGTTCGATTTTATTCAGTGTAAAACTCTGTTCTTCAGATAAATACGACATATTTTTAGCGAATTAATGAAAACCCCCTCTTGGAATTCAGGGAAAAATAACGATCTTTGCACTCCCAAAAATAAAAAGGGATTAATTAACCGGGTTTAGGACCCTTTAACTATTAATAATATGTCAGTAAAAATTCGTCTTCAGCGCTTTGGTAAAAAAGGCAAACCGTATTTCCACATTGTAGCAGCAGATTCACGTTTTAAGCGTGATGGTCGTTTCATCGAGCGTCTTGGAAATTACAATCCGAACACCAATCCTGCCACTATTGAACTTGATTCCGAAAAAGCATTAGAATGGTTAAAAAACGGTGCGGTTCCAACCGACACTGCAAGAGCTATTCTTTCATACAAAGGCGTATTGCACAAGTATCACCTTTTAAGAGGGGTTGCTAAAGGTGCTTTCACTGCCGAAGAAGCGGAACAGAAGTACAATCTTTGGTTAGCTGAAAAAGAAGGAAAAATTCAAACTAAGCGCGATAGTCTTAGCACTACTGCTGATAAAGATCGCGCAGATCGTTTAAAAGCCGAGAAAGATGTTAATGAAACTCGTGCTCGTGCATTAGCTGAAGCAAATGCTCCGGCTCCTGTAGTTGCAGAAGAAGCCGCTCCTGAAGCGGTTGCTGAGGCTCCTGAAGCGGTTGCTGAGGCTCCTGAAGCAGTTGTTGAGGCTCCTGAAGCAGTTGTTGAGGCTCCTGAAGCAGTTGTTGAGGCTCCTGAAGCAGTTGTTGAGGCTCCTGAAGCAGTTGCTGAGGCTCCTGAAGCAGTTGCTGAGGCTCCCGAAGGTGCTGCTGAGGCTCCCGAAGCAACTGAACCTGCTGCCTAGTAATCGAATTGATAATTACAACTTTAAATATAAAGGCGATTCTATGGATCGCCTTTTTTCTTTCTTATGACAAAAGAAGATTGCTTTAATCTCGGACACATCAGCAAGACTTTCGGCTTTCAGGGCGAAGTAATTGCTTTTTTTGATGTCGATAATCCCGAAGAATACAATGATCTGGATGCCGTTTTAATTGAGCAGGGATCAGAACTATTACCCCTGGCCATTCTTCGCACCCAAAACATGGGAAAAGGCAAATTCAGGGTAAAATTTGAAGGTATAGAAAGCCTGCGTGATGCTGAAAGGATGGTGAAAACCGAACTCTATTTACCGCTGAATTTATTACCAAAACTGAGTGGTAAAAAATTCTATTTTCATGAAGTTATTGGCTTCAAAGCAATAGATGAAAACCTAGGAGAACTGGGAACTATTACAGATGTAAAAGACTACTCCAATAATCCAATTATAAGCGTAGATCATAAAGGAAAAGAGGTGCTCATTCCGGCCATTGACGCATTTATTGATCGCATAGACCGCACTGAAAAGTCGATGTATTTTAATTGTCCTCAAGGACTGCTAGACATCTACCTCATCGAATCGAACGATCAGGAGGCCGATCATGACCCTGAAGTTAAGGAAGAGTAAAATATTGTGTTTCGGATCGGAGCATTTATCAATATCCGTTTAGTTGATAACTAAGATTTAGTGCCTGTAGCAAATTTCAGTTTGTGTCTAACTTTCCCTTGAACCTAATCGGACGCGGTTAGGGCAAAATTAACAAAGGGTATTATAAGGACAAGGGGTAATAAGTGGTTAGTCCCGCCTCTGCCTATTAAGGAAAGATCCATGACTGCCAAGAAAAAATCCAAGAAGATCTTTGTGATCGACACGTCGGTGCTTCTGCACGACCATGATTCTCTTAATAATTTTGAAGACAACTATGTAGCCATTCCAATCACGGTATTGGAAGAACTCGACAATTTCAAAATTGGTAACGACATTAAGAATTTCGAAGCCCGGGAATGTATCAGAATCATAGACCGATTATCTGAAACTCATACACTTCAAGATTGGATACCCCTCGATAATAAAAAGGGAGGTATGCTCAAAATAGTGCTGGATACCGATGGTGAAACGGATGCAGAGCGGATT
>JBDNHP010000035.1:0-6108 GCA_041688765.1 Flavobacteriales bacterium | reverse complement strand
TTTCCTGCCACTGCCAAATCTCTCAGGAAAAGCATGTCTTCCGTTTTAGTTGCAGGTATTGGGAAAAGCACTCTCTTCTTGACTAGGAATCCGGGTATCATGGCCAGAAACACATTCTGACCGTTTTTCCCAAGTTCTGTACTGATATATACCCCGCCTTCTTTCAAAATTGCTTTGCATTTACCAAAAGAACTTTTACCAACAGCATCAAATACGAAACTAAATTGCTTATTAATTTTGGTATAATCTTCTCGGGTGTAGTCAATTGCAACATCTGCCCCCAAGGACTTCACCAAATCAATATGTTGGGTTGCGCAAACAGCGGTCACAACAGTTCCAAAATGCTTGAGCAATTGAACTGCTGCTGACCCAATAGCTCCGGTTGCACCATATACCATAACATGATCACCTGCCAGTACTTTTGCTGCACGAATAATACTCAGTGCATAATGTGATCCTTCAAATAAAGGGGCTGCTTTACCGAATGAGAATACTTCCGGTAAATCAACCATAGCTTCATTCTCAGCCATAACCATAAATTCAGCATGTGCGCCAAAATGGGTATCATTATATCCACCTACCCTATCACCTATTTTGAAGCGCTTTACATTTTTTCCAATCTCCAATACAACTCCGGCAAACTCGTTTCCAAGTGTTTGAAACTTAGGCCGAAATAATCCACTAAAAAATCGACTAATAAAATATTCAGCACTCCGAAAACCACAATCAGTGCGATTTACCGTTGCTGCATGCACCTTGATGAGCACTTCATTATCCTTAGGAATTGGATTAGGAATGTCAACTATTTTAACCACTTCCGGTGGACCATATTGTTTGTGAACAGCCGCTTTCATTTTTCAATTAATAATTATTTTTTCACCAATCCAACGATCATTTTGCTTAGAAGTCAAATAATAAATGCCCGTAGTCATAGAAGAAATATCTATTTCCAACATTTTACTGCCATTCGCAATTTATATTGAATAAACCAAAGATCCATTTGAATTATAAACACGAATAAATTCCAAAACATTTTTGCTTTCAATCTTGAAAATTCCGGATGTAGGATTCGGATAAATATTCCAGTCACTATCATCATTCAAAGTTTCAATTCCGCTGAATAAATCCAAATCGGGCCATTCGACAATAGAAGGCAAAACACTCCAAACCAATTGATCTGCCGCCGTGATCAATGGGCCATTATTTGCATTTCGGGTGTTCAACAAAATGGCCCAATTCATTTGATTAGAAGTTCTAACCATTTCTGTAGTTGTTCCCGGAAGTGAGCCGGTATGCCACCAATTATTAAAAGGATTAACTGACCAGCCGAGAGAATAATAAGAATCATTTAGCGATGGCTCAGTCATGATATCAATAGTCCCAGACTGCAAAATATCAGGCTTACTTGGAAAACCATCCACGGCAACCAGCAAGCGACATAAGTCACCTGCCGATGCTACCCAGGCGCCATGAGCGTCCATTGGTTCTAAATTGAAGCCACCATAAGGCCAAGGAACATTAGATACATTATCGTAAACCGAAGAAGCAAAAGGAGCTCCGGGATAATCGTAATAATTAACCTCCATTGGTAATTGCTCATTTACAAGGTTAAATCCGCAATGCATATTCGTAATATCAAGAGGTTGAAGAATTACGGTTTTAACAAAATCCTCATAATTCTGACCAGTAATCTTTTCAATAACTCTTCCCAAAATACAATAACCAAAATTAGAATATTGAGATTCCGTGCCTGGTGTAAAATCTAACATTTCATTAGCAATTACATATCTAATTACCGTTTCAGCATCAGCCGGAGCTTCAGTCCCCATGAATGAAGCAATTCCATAAGCATCAAACATTGGGTCTCCGGAAATATTGCGGTTCCAACCGCCACTATGATCAAGGAGTTGTTGCACAGTAATATCATTTACTCTGGGATCAAGTATGACTTCATAAATTTGATCATTTAAGATTCCTTGATCTCCAAATACAAGATCATCCAGGCTAATATCTCCAAGTTCAAGCAGGTGCATTACAGATATTGATGTGATCGGCTTAGAAAGACTCGCCAATCTGAAAATATGATCCGGTTGCACAAGAGTTTGATCAGCAGTATTCGCATATCCAAATCCACGACTATATACCAATCTGCCCTGATAGGTAATTGCGAGCTGTGCACCTGGAACGTCATACTGATCTAGCAAATTAAGCATAGCCGCATCAAAATTGACCAATTCCGGAACGCTTTCACCGGTTTGCGCAGAGGCACTTATCCCTATGACTAGAGCAAAGAAAAAACTACAAAAACAATGATGTCTTGACATGGATAAAATATTGCAGATTTTGGGTACAATTTACATCAAATAAAAACGAATTGTGTATTCTGAAAAACACTAAAAAAATACTAGCCCATTCTACACATTAATATGTTAGAATATAATTGATCAAAGTAATCATTCAAATTTATACCTCAGGCCCATAAATCCTCTTAACCCTTGATTCGGAGCATAAACATAAGTAGTGTCAAATGTTAATCCATAAGGATTATTTTCATTGGCAATAGCATTTCCGCTATCATCAAATTGAACATCCTTATCAAATGGATCACTACTTCGTGATATAATAAATGGATTATTCCGACTTGGCGTCCAATTGAGTAAATTCTTCAGTCCTCCATATAGCTCCCATTTATTAAAGCCTTTGTATGTGAACTGAATATTTTGAATACTCCACCAAGGCGAACGCTCTGCTCTTGGATCCAAAGGGCCAAGTAATGGCAAACGCATTGGACTGTATATATTTCCTGTATAATCTATTGAACACTTTTGCTTTGCAAACTTGTAGGATGCTGACCATGTACCAGTGAATTTTTCAGTTAGCATTTGTTCCGTTCTGATTCCTTGATTTGAGATTGAATTATCCATAAAAGTTATTCCAGTAATTATACCCAGATTACTCTTCACTGTGAAATCCAAATTAAGCACAAATCCTTTATTCTCAGCATATCCGCTTAAATTGTTATAAACTATTTTATTGGGATTTGATTCATAATCTCCAATAATGCGGTTATTAAAATATGTGTAGAATAAAGAAGCGTCAATCGCAATGCTGTTGCTATTTTTACAGTAAATCCTTCTTATATAATTCAAATTTATATTATACGATTTCTCAGGATTCAATTGCTCTCCAATTTCAATCGTTCTAGCACCCGTGAGTGCTGCATGATCCTCCGTAAATAGATTCACAACCCTAAATCCTGTGCCTGTATTTAATCTGAGAATGTTCGTTTCATTTAAGCTCCATTTATATGCCAATCTTGGTGTAACAATACTACCATGGTACGAATTGTAATCATACCTGATGCCTAAAAGCAATTTATGAGCAATTGCCAATTTGAGCTCATCCTGCACAAACAAGCCTGGCAAATAAGTGTTTTGATGCTGATTAATTGGACTGATTGTGTCTGAACTGAAAGTGGCAAGAGTATTATCATCATAATAGGTGTATCGCAAGGCGACACCTGCCAGAAGAGTATGCCGAGTGATGGCTCTATCCCATGTAATTTGGGAAAATGCAATCCGCTGATTTGCTATAAATGAAGTGGTCCCATACGCGCTATTTTGAGCATGATCATTATATGAAAAATTTAAAAGAATTTTCTCTTTCACAGGAAACTGATAATTCCCAATTAATTCCCAACGATTGGTATAAATGCTTTCACCATAAATACTATCCCCGCCTCTAAATCCTTTATTCCAAAGTACATCTCCACCCCATCGGTCTTCAAACATATAGCGACCAATAACATTTAATAATTTATTCTCCGGTCTTTGAAAATTCCATTTCTGAAATACTGTAATTCTGTTTTGTAAAGCAATATCTGTGAACTGATCATTATTCTTGTCAATAGTATTCTGAAAATTGAAATAATTAATCCCCGTCAATACTTCTGCCTTTGCACCCACTTTTATCTTCAACCCAAGATCAGTATTGTACTCTCCCCAGCTTGTTGCCATAAAGTCAGCAGTAAAACGCTGTGCATTTGATGGATTTTTGGTGATAATATTTATTAATCCACCTACGGCCTCGCTTCCATAAAGGGAAGAAGCAGGGCCTTTAACAACTTCAACACGCTCTATTAATGAACTTGGTATGCCTGAAAGTCCGTAAACCGTTGACAAACTGCTAACTATAGGCATTCCATCGATTAGAACCATGGTATAAGGTCCTTCTAGACCGTTTATATGGATATCGCCCGTATTACACACCTGACAGTTAATCTGAGGTCGAACGCCATTAACATTTTGCAACGATTCATATATATTAGGAGTAGGATTCTTCATAAAAAACTGCGGTGAATAAACCTCCACAGGAACAAGGCTTTCCATTCTGCTAATCTCTCTTAAAGTACCTGAAATCACCACTTCCGAAAGCTCATTTTGAGATTCAACAAGCTCAAAATCGAGGTGTAATTCTTCAGCATTGCCAATACTAATTGATCTTTTAAAGCTGATGTATCCCATACACGAAACAATTATAACGTAGTTGCCATAAGGAACATTCTCAATTTCATAACGACCCGTGGTATCTGTTAGACTACCCAAAGAAACTTCCTTTAACATAACACTTGCGTAAGGCACTTCATTGCCATTGGACATGACGCTGCCAGCTATAGCAGAGCTCTGCGCTAATATATCTTGCCACATCACAAGGAATACTAAAAGGCCAATAAACCTACCGAATATGAAATTTCGCAAAGTATTAAATGAAATTATACGCACAAAACTACAAAAGTTAGTCTCATCTAACTATAACTCTTCGACATTTTTTTTACTTTTGCTGTTATGCTATCATTTACAGAAGAAAATTATTTGAAATCCCTCTTGAAAATAACATTTGAAGGAGAAGCGACCGAGGCCGGAACAAATGAACTAGCGTCTGCACTGTCGGTTAAACCAGCAACAGTAAACGACATGTTAAAAAAGTTGAAAGAAAAAAACTTAGTGGTATACGAAAAATATGGCAAAATTTCATTGACTGATTCAGGTTTAAAGGCTGCCACAGACGTGATCAGAAAACACCGCCTTTGGGAAACTTTTTTGTTCGAAAAACTAGGTTTCAGTTGGGATGAAGTGCATGAAGTTGCCGAACAACTGGAGCATATCCAATCTTCGAAACTGGTAAACAAACTAGACGAATTTCTGGATTACCCGAAATTTGATCCTCACGGAGATTATATACCGAGCGCCAACGGAGAAATAAAGATATTCTTTACAAAAACCCTAGCATCCCTACAATCAGGAAATAGCTGTAAAATGGCTGCTGTTAAGGACAACTCGAGTTCATTTTTGCAATATGTGGCAAATGTAGGACTAAAAATTGGCGATAAAATAAAAGTTATTTCCAAACACGATTATGATGCTTTAATGCTAATTCAAATTGGGACAAAAAAAGTAAGTGTGAGTCAAAAATTTGCTGAAAATATTCTTGTAGTATGCAATAACTGCATCATAGGAAAATCATGCTCTAAAAATAAATGTGAGCTCTGAAGAGACGCAGTCTTTTGTAACGAGTAAGCAGGATTCAAATTAAATTCCTAGCTGAAATCATTTTCCTAATCAACACCACTTGAGCTAAATGATAATAGCTATGCTCAATAATTCCGTCAATATTGAGCTGGTAGGTGCCCTATTTTTGATCAACAAATACATCATCCAACATTTCTTCAGGCATCTGATCCAGTTGATAAGCAAATTGATTCGCATTGTAAATCAAATGCTCTACCATTTCAAGCCATTGATCCTCAGAATCAATTGCTGGCATATCAAAACTGTACCTATCACAAATATCTAAAGTCCCGCCTTTAAGAACTTTCAAAACCCCTCCAATATAATAGTTGATATGAAACGTAAGAATGGCAACCGTATTGAGCGAATCAATCTTATGTGTTGCTTGTAACCAATCAGTTGCCGACAGTTGAGCTTTGAAATTGGTACCGGCTTTCCACGTCCCATCTAAAATAACTTCCCTGAATCGTTTCGAAAGTTGATGTGTTTTGCTCATAACAATAATACTATATTTAACGTATAATTACTAAATACTTGACAT
>JBDNHP010000354.1:0-4126 GCA_041688765.1 Flavobacteriales bacterium | reverse complement strand
TTGCATTGCCATTGACGCTTTGGCGAAAGCCAATAATGTTGATCGCTACCGCAATTTTTGCAAAGAATACCTTCCTTTTCGCGTTGAAACCTCCAAAATTCAAAGCCTTTGATTCATTTGGAATCAGTTTGATAAATTGCTCGAATGTCATAATGCTAGTATTTTCAAGCAAAGTACAGCGGGCAGAACGTAACCTATTTACGCAATGGCACAATTACGGACAAGCATTATTCTTTAAGTATCTTCATTTGTGCTTTCTTTACACAAAGAAACTCTCGCAGAACATAATCTATTTACGTTCTGCGATCTAAAGGGGTAACCCTAATTTATATTTATATTCTTCGCCCCTCTCTAAAAAAAAACCACAAAAAAATAGGGAGACGATTCCATCTCCCTATAGATTCAAAAGGTTATTTCCTTATAACTTAAATTCCTTTTTGATCTTATCTACCATATCTAGTTTCTCCCAGGCAAATAACTCCACTTTAACTTTCTTAACTTTTCCGCTGCCATCTTTAAAAGTTTTCTCAACGATTTGAGGCTGCCGGCCCATGTGCCCATAAGACGCAGTTTCCAAATAAATTGGAGTTCTCAATTTAAATCGTTGTTCTATACTATAAGGACGCAGATCGAAAAGCTTTTCAATCTTTTTAGAAATTTCAGGATCACTCAGTTTTACCTTGGCAGTGCCTGCTGTATTTACATAAAGTCCAACTGGTTGGGCTACACCAATCGCATAAGCAACTTGCACCAATACTTCATCACAAACACCTGCAGCTACCACATTTTTCGCAATATGTCGCAATGCATAAGCTGCAGAACGGTCAACTTTACTAGGATCCTTTCCTGAAAAAGCACCTCCGCCATGAGCACCTCTTCCACCGTAGGTATCGACAATAATTTTGCGACCGGTTAGACCAGTATCACCATGCGGACCACCAATCACAAACTTCCCTGTTGGATTGATCAGGAATTTTGTTTTGGCATCGATCAATTTTGCAATACGAGCCGGTAATAATTTCTTGATACGTGGAATCAATACAGATTGAATATCCGCAGCAATTTCTTTCAACATGGCATCTTCGGCCTTTTTCTTTTCTGCTGAAGTATCTTTTGTTGCTGAAACAAATTCATCATGTTGAGTTGAAATCACTATGGTATCAACACGCATCGGCTTATTAGAATCACTGTATTCAATCGTAACCTGAGATTTAGAGTCAGGTCGCAGGTATTTCATTTTCTTGCCTTCTTTGCGAACAGCAGCTAATTCGCGCAGTAGTAAATGAGCTAGCTCTAGTGGCAATGGCATTAAATTGTCTGTTTCATTGCTTGCATAACCAAACATGATTCCTTGGTCACCCGCCCCTTGATCTTCCTTTTTTGCGCGAACAACACCTTGGTTAATATCAGGACTTTGTTCATGAATAGCAGAAATAATTCCACAAGAACGAGCTTCGAACATATATTCACTGCGAGTATAACCGATATTCGCAATTACATCACGAGCAATTTCCTGAACATCAAGATAGGCGTTCGAATTTACCTCACCAGCAAGCACGACTAGACCCGTAGTTACAAGGGTTTCGCAAGCTACTTTGGACTCAGGATCAAAAGCTAAAAAATGATCTATCAGAGAGTCAGAAATCTGATCAGCAATTTTGTCTGGATGACCTTCAGAAACAGATTCGGAAGTGAAAAAATATGACATTCTTTTGCAAATAATGGTTATACATAAAGGTAGAGAATGCAGAGATTGAATCCGGAAGCTGTTTTAGCATTTTTTGCACTTTTATCAGGCATTCCGGGTGGTTGCAATCAGCCAAATTCATCCACCAAAGCGGCGCAAAGGTAGGTTTTTTATTCAAATTCAGGAGATTGTGGATAATTGATCTTCTCAATGAAATACAGTACTTTTCCTCAAGAATGTTCGTTATTAGCCAAGATCAAGAATTAAGAAAAAATATAATGGTAAACCTTGAAAAAGACATTAGCTTATTAATAGAAGCCGGGGTAATTGATCAGCCGACTGCAATCCGCATTCAACAATTTTACGAAAAAGGCAAAGCCGAAGGCAGCAATCGCCTGTTTACGATCTTTGCAATATTAGGGGCAACACTTGTGGGCTTGGGTATTATTTTACTAGTAGCACACAATTGGGATGAGCTGAGTAAATTAACCAAAGTAGGATTCAGCTTTTTACCACTGTTGATAGGACAATTAGCGAGTTTTTACGCTATGAAAAAACGCCCAGAATCCAGAGGCTGGGCAGAAGGCAGCGCAGTATTTCTCTTTTTGGCAATAGGAACTTCCATTTCCTTGATCAGCCAGATTTACAATATTCCAGGTTCAATACGATTGTTCTTGCTCAGTTGGCTTCTGATTGCGGCTCCTCTGATCTACCTCTTGCGATCTTCCATGGTCAATCTTTTATTCATTGCAGGAAGCACTTGGTTTGCTTGGGAAAATGTTTTCGAAAATAATAATTATACTTTTCCTTGGCTATATTTAGGGTTAATAGGCTTGACTCTTCCACATTATTATCAACTTTTTAAACTTGAACGGGGTCGTAATTTCCGAGGATTTCATAACTGGTTCTACCCCTTGTCTTTCACTATTATCCTCGGTAGTGTTGGCGAAAATAATGATGAAGTATTGTTGTTTACATATATGAATCTCTTTGGCTTGCTATATCAAATTGGACAGCTATCATTCTTTGAAAATGCCAGACTTCGCATAAATGGTTGGAAAATAATCGGATCCCTTGGAATGGTTGTGATTTTGCTATTGTCCAGCTTCCATTGGTTTTGGGAAGATTTATTCCTTCTCTCTAAAAATGATCTCAATATTTGGATATCAAGAGAAATGCTCAGCAGCTTTGCTTTGATGTTGATTACAGCCACAATAATCTTGTTTCGTTTTAAAAGAAACAACATTAGGCTGTTTGAGATTCAGGATTACCTATTCCTTGCTTTTTTCCTTGTATTTATTCTAGGTGTTTTGCAAGCAGAACTCGCCCAATTACTGTGCAATCTGCTTCTGCTCGCTTTAGGACTATTACTTATTAAAAAAGGGAATCGAATCAATCATTTGGGAGTCCTAAATTATGGACTGCTCATTCTGACTGCATTGGTTGTTTGCCGATTCTTCGATACTCACTTATCCTTCATTATCCGAGGATTGCTTTTTATTGCTTTGGGCTTTGGATTTTTCTATGCCAATTATCATCTACTTAAAAAACGTAAAGCTAGAGAAATATGAAAACAGGAATGATTTCGATTGCGGTTTTTGCTCTGATGGTACTGGCTCAATGGTATGTGCCAATTAGCCTGATTAAAGGTCAAGAGCGCATTATTGAACAAGGAACTTCATTCAAATTTAAAGTCGCGCCTATTGATCCTCACGATCATTTTCGAGGGAAGTATGTTTGGTTAAATTATGATGAATCCTCCGTTAAAGTAACATCAGATAAGGATTGGCCAAGTGAATCGGATTTTCGCAATTTACAGGCCTATGCAACTATAAGACTTGATAGCGCAGGATATGCAACTTTTGATAAAATACTTCTCGAAAAACCATCGTCTGGAAATTACATGCGACTACACGTGAATTGGTTCGATAATGATCAAAAACTGGCATACATAAATATACCTTTCGATCGCTATTATATGGAAGAGTCCAAAGCCCCAAAAGCAGAAAAACTCTATAATGAATCATTTCAAAATCTTCAAAACGCTAGAAATCCCAAAGAAGCTTGGGCTGTCATCAATATTCTAGATGGAGAAGGTGTTTTACAAGCTCTTTTTATTGAAGGAAAAAGCATAGAAGATTGGGTGCAGGAAATGGAATAACGATGCCTGACTTTAATGTCATAATTTCAGAAATAGAACTCAGGGTATTACTTCAAGAATTGGAAAATAACACAACAAATTTTGATGTAACCAATACATTGGCCTTTTTGCCCCTTAAAAATTGAGAAAAAAGCTGCCAATACAGAAAAAACCTATGTTCAATTTCGAAAAGAACGTAAGGAACTGGCTTTCTTTTCAGCATCCCCTTTCTCCGCCTTGAAACGTTGAACTTTCAATCTAATTTTTGTTGATCGTAGATATTTATTATCTTTGGGCTC
>JBDNHP010000353.1:0-4979 GCA_041688765.1 Flavobacteriales bacterium | reverse complement strand
TCACCACCAAACCAAGCATGAAACGCGCCAGTGCCGATGTGGGATTGATGTTTGTTGCATTCAATTTAAGGCGGTTGACAAACATAATTGACAAAAACGAATTCAAAAAGTTCTTACAAGGACTTGCCTTTTTTTTATTGGGAATATTTGCCCTTGCAAAAGCATTCCGCTTGCATATCCCGAATACCAATTTTCGCACAAAATTCTCTGTTTTTTAATATTGCCTTCCATACATCCTCTTAAATTCGATTATATTTGTTCGAGAATTGGAGTTCTTAGAGGGACTGACGTTAGCGGTCAGGCCATGACGACATACAGTACAGACAACAAACATTCAAAATCATAACAATTAAAAGTCATCACACCAAGACCAATTCCAAAAACATTACAGGTATAGATGTATAGACAGGTCAGCCTTAATAAAATAATTATATGAACAGAGAGAGATTAATTCAATTTATTAAAGAGATTCTTCCTATGCCCCAAAATAAGGTTGAAGAAATAGCTTCTTCCTTTCAAAATATTGAAATTGCTAAGGGTGATTATTTTATTAAGTATGAAAAAATAAATGACAAATATTTATTTCTGGAAAGAGGATTTATACGATCATATACTTACGACTTGGACGGAAATGAAGTAACAACCGATTTTTATGCTGAGAGTCAAATAGTTTTTGAAGTAGCATCGTTTTTTCGGGGAACTTCTTCCAAAGAAAACTTTCAAGCACTTGAAGAGTGTATTGGCTGGTACATTACTTATGAGCAATTGCAAACATTATTTCATAACATTCCTGAGTTTAGAGAATTTGGGAGGATGATTTTGGTTAAGGGTTTTATTGCTTTCAAACAACGTGCTCTTTCATTAATTAATGAGACAGCAGAACAACGCCTAGAGAATCTGGTTAAAGTCCGACCTGAAATTTTTCAAAAAGCTCCATTAAAAAATATTGCCTCGTTTCTGGGTGTTACCGACACATCTTTAAGCAGAATAAGGAGAGAAATAGCAAAGAAAAAATAATTTCATTTCTTGTCATTTGACAAGCCAACATTCTTCTGGAACATTGACTTTTGCCTTGAATTTAAAATCAAAACAAAGTGAGCAACATTCCAACATTTATCAGCCTGCTATTTGCAGCAACAACATTTCTTACCGTATGGATGTTTTACAGAGCATCGGGTAAATCAAAGCCCGTAATAATTGGCATTCTAGCCTGGATGCTAATTCAGGCAATTATCTCTCTAACTGGGTTTTATCGAATCCCCAATTCCTTGCCCCCAAGATTTGTATTACTTATTGGCCCGGGAATTATTTTTTCCATTCTACTTCTTGTGACCAAGCGGGGCAAAGAATTTATTGATAAACTTGATTTGAAAACATTGACTTTAATGCATTCAATTAGGATTCCCGTAGAAATCACTTTGTTCTTTGTTTATTCGGCAGGATTAATTCCGGTCTTAATGACATTTGAAGGCAATAACTTTGATATTATATCGGGCCTAACTGCTCCTGTTATATTTTATTTCGTATTTATTTTAGAAAAACTAAACAAGACTGTATTATTGCTTTGGAATTTTCTATGCCTTGGACTACTTATTAATGTATTAGTTATAGCAATACTTTCAGCCCAAACTCCTTTTCAAAAACTTGCGTTTGACCAGCCGAATATTGGTGTAACCTTTTTTCCGTTTATTTGGCTTCCTTGTGTAGTTGTACCCATTGTATTAATTGCACACTTATCCGCCATTCGCCAATTGTTAAAAACAAATAGAATCAACTAACTTTATTGTACTCTAGGAAAAAATTAAACTGCAACTGTAAGAGAAGCTCGAATGAGGCTGTCTCAAAAGGTGGGACAGCCTCTTTTCTATTCGGGTAGGTATCTGAGCCAATTTCCATACAGCCAAATCTCAGGCTTTTGAATTGACTTATGCGACAACCTCTTTTTTGCGAGTTAGGTTCTGCTGTAAAGATTTCAATATGAGATGTCGATAACCTTAGGAATATATCGCTATAAAAAAAAAATTTACACAATACATTGTATTACTATGTATTTTGTGCTATATTTGCAGCATGGGAAGTGAATTTGTAACTAAATGGCAGTCACAGGTCAAAAAAGGCACATTGTCATTTATCGTACTTAGCATTTTGAAAGGAAACGAGTATTACGGCTATGAATTGATAGAGGAGATAAAGCAAAATCTTCAAATTCAACTTGCCGAAGGCACTCTGTATCCTTTAATGAATAGACTTAAGGATGAAGAACTTGTGACATCAAAATGGGTGGAGCAAGAATCAGGGATCCCAAGAAAATATTATACACTGACTACTCATGGTGAAACTGTGCTTAATGAGATGAAAGTCTATTGGGTTGAAATGAATAAATCGATCAAAAAGATACTGTAATGAAAAATATTGAATTTAAGTCAGACTCTGCACAGCGAATATACAATGACTATCTGCACAGAGTTAAATCAGCTACTTCAATTTTATCTACTCCCGATCAAACTGATCTATTACTAGAAATCAACAGCCACATTTATGAGGCGCTGCAATCTATTCCCATGGCCAATGAAGTAGAGAGCCTATTGACCATAACAGAAAAGCTTGGCCGACCTGAAGAATTCCTAGTTCCCATGGTAGCAACTCGAAAAATAGTGGAAGCGCAGCGTACCTTTAATCCAAGACATGTATTGCAGGCGTTGCGATTGAATATTTCGAATGGCATATTTTACGCGATTATGTCAGTGGGTTATCTCTTTCTTTCTGTATTCGTGCTGTTAATAGTCACGAAAATATTCGCACCACAAAGGACAGGTCTCTTTATGGTTGATGGTAAATATAAAGCGTTTGGCTTTGTCAGTAATCCAGATCAAATGACTGAAGTTTTTGGATATTGGTTCATACCGCTAACCCTAGGTGCCGCGTTGATTTTTTATGTTGCAGTTACGTTACTATTCCGATTGAAGCAGACTAAAAAATAAAAAATTTATCTATATACATAGTATTGCTACGTATAATGTTTAACCACTTAACAAAAACGATATGAACAAAAAACTCTTTTGCATTGTACTAATGATCTCCTTAGTAAACTTTGTTTCCAAAGCACAAGACTCCACCGTAAAGTTCAATCAAGAACTTGATAACGTAAAGGTAGTAGTACTTGACCTGAGTGGAAATGCGACACTTGAACCGTTGTTAGGAAACAGGATCAGCATACTTTCCATATTAAGTACCGAAGGAGATGTTTGGGGAATTAAATTTCCAGACGAGCGACCAAAATTTCAGATCGAATACAATCAATCTGGCGATACACTGTATGTGAAAACTCCTCCTGTTTTTACGTACAAGTCCATTGGTTTCAGCACCTATGCTGAGCATAATACCAATGTCATTCAAATCTCAACGGCAATCCCCATTATTATTTTGAAGGGCGATTATCTAGAAATTCAATCGGGCTTCCTTCATGTTGAAATACTGGATGCGGACGACATTAATTTTTATGCTAGGAATAAATCTGACATCAAACTACTGAATTGCAAAAGCAGCAAAAATAATTTGAAGGTGAATGGGCTTAATAAATCTCCCTCTTTTGAGTTTCAAGGAGTAGGGACAGGTTCATATATCTTCAATGCCAAAAACATAAATCTAACTTTTTAACACACAGTAATTATGAACAATCAAGAAATAACAATCATCAAACGAGAGCTTGTATGGTTTCTAATCCCAACATTTATCATCACGTATGGATTGGCTGCTTTCGCATATTCCAAAGGAGGCTTGGAGCACTTTCCGGTGATGGTGATCATGATGTATGTACCTGCTTTGGTAGTGATCCTAAACTACTTGTTGAATTTCAAACGCAGTGTTTTAAAAAATAATGACTTGGGACTTCGATTCGTAGGGATGAAATACTGGGTAATAGCCCCACTGCTTCTTCTTGCGATTATTGCTTCTACTTACATCATCCCATTTTTTTTCAATACTGATTTCTTTAAGGATTCGCAAGAAATCTTATTTGCTACTGAAAAAACGGGATTAGGGGTTGGTCATTGGTTTTTGAATTTGTTAATCATTTTTGGTATCAACACATTTATTGCTCCTATTCTAAATATCCTTATGCTCCTTGGTGAAGAATTGGCATGGAGAGGCTTCCTATTCCCACGCTTACTAACCTTATTCGGAGCCAAAAGAAGTTTCATCATTGGCGGTACTATCTGGGCGCTTTGGCATACCGGTGGAATTATGCTGGGTTGGAATTATCCTGATCATCCACTATTTGGCAATATTCTAATGATCCTTTTTTGTATACCGATGGGGTTGATATTTCAATACTTATACTTTAAAAGTAAAAGCATTTTCGTTCCTGCATTAGCACATGGCGCTATGAATTGGACTGCAGGAAATTTTATCATGTTCGTGCTTGCGGATCCTGACTACAACAAATTAATTTATGGACCAACCGGAATTATAGGGATTATAATTTTTTGGATAATTGCCATAACACTTTTTCGGAAGATGGACTGGGAAAAAGAAAATACTTTTTTACCTAATGTAAGCACCGCGCAAAATATGCCAGTCAATACACTAGACAAAGTAGTTCACAACGAAAAGTCGGAGGCTCGCTATTCTCAATAATAAATATCATTTCAGTAGCATGATCATGCTATTTTTTGAATGGAGCAGAGATCAATCTTTGCGGTACTAAATACGATAAAACATTAATTACGATAAAACATTAATTACGGTAAAACATTAATTACGATAAAACATTAATTACGATAAAACATTAATTATGAAAAACCTTATTACTATAAAATTGCTTTTACTTTTAACACTTCCGGTAATTGAGTCTATGGCGCAAAACGCCACACAAACCATCCGTGGCATTGTGCTTGATAAAGACGCTCAATTTGCGATTATAGGCGCCAACGTGATAATTGCCGGAACAGACCCACTAACAGGGGCTACCACCGATGTGG
>JBDNHP010000352.1:0-5903 GCA_041688765.1 Flavobacteriales bacterium | reverse complement strand
GCCGTGGTTTGCACTTCCAGTCTGGATCTCGGTGTGGATTTCAGACCAGTAGAAACGGTGATCCAAATCGGTGGGCCAAAAGGCGTTGCTCGATTTATGCAAAGAGCCGGCAGGAGCGGACATCAGCCCGGAGCTGCCAGTAAAATATTTTTCGTGCCCACGCATAGCCTAGAATTAGCTGAAGCTGCCGCTTTGCGTGAAGCTATCAAAGAGAAAAATCTGGAAGATCGACAGCCCTATATTCGAGCTTTTGATGTGCTGGTGCAGTATTTAATGACCTTGGGGGTGTCTGATGGCTTTGATGGAAAAACAATTTTCAAAGAAGTATCATCAACCTATTGTTTTCATTCCATTGACCTTGAAGAATGGCAGCAAATTTTAGCCTTTTTGTGCAGTGGAGGCTCATCATTGGAGGCTTATGAAGAGTTTCACCGACTTGATAGGGAAGGAGAACACTATTTTGTGAGTAGCAGAAAAATAGCCACAAAACACCGATTGAGCATTGGTACTATTGTGAGCGATGTGATGATGACTATTAAATTTAATTCAGGCTCACATATTGGCTCGGTTGAGGAATGGTTTATTTCGCGATTAAAGTCGGGCGATGTGTTTTGGTTTGCTGGCAGAAGCCTAGAATTGCTCAGAATTAAAGGACTAGAAGTTTTTGTTAAAAAATCCAATAGTGATAAAGGAATCGTTCCATCTTGGCAGGGGGGAAGAATGCCCCTTTCTTCACAAATGTCTGAGATGCTGCGATTAAAAATGGCGGCAATGGCTGAAGGAATTTGCTTAGAACCCGAAACACTCAAGTTGATGCCGTTGATACGTGTTCAGCAAGAAGTTTCGAGAGTGCCCAATCTGAAGGAGTTTTTAGTTGAGCGACTTCAAAGTCGGGATGGCTTCCATTTGTTTTTTTATCCCTTTGAAGGACGATTAGTGCATGAAGGCTTAGCTTCGCTAATTGCTTGGAGATTAGCACGTTATCAACCATATAGTTTCTCATTGGCTTTTAATGATTATGGTTTCGAATTGCTCACAGATAAAGAGGTTCCGGAATCTGATTTGAAGTCCAAAGATCTATACAGCCTGAAAAATCTCGAAAAAGATGTTCAAAGCAGCATCAATTCAACGGAAATGGCCAAACGCAAGTTCAAAGATATTGCTTCCATTTCAGGATTAATTTTTAAAGGATATCCAGGTAAAGCTATCAGAGAGAGGCATTTGCAAAGTAGTTCGCATTTGCTTTTTGAGGTAATGAGCGACTACGATTCGCATAATTTGTTATTGAGACAAGCCTATGACGAGGTTTTGAATTTTCAGTTGGAAATGTCAAGATTGCGAGATGCCTTGGAACGTATTAATAATCAAAAGTTTACATTAGTTAATCTCGAAAAACCAAGTCCATTCGCATTCCCCATTATGGTAGATCGATTGAGAGAAAAAATGAGCAATGAGCAGCTTGAAGACCGCATTCGTAAAATGAAACTCGATTCCTGAGCTTTTGGCGATGGCTAGGATTCCTTGATTTTGAATGAATTGTATCGCAATCCAAGCCTTATATATTGCTATTTTTGCACCTATTCGTCCAAATTGGAAAGCATGCAAGGAATTTTTAGGTTAACCGGAATGGTTTTTCTGGCTTTGAGTTTATTTACTGTATCCGCCCAAGATGCCTCAATGCGTGGATTTATATATGACAAAGACAGTGGCGAGCCTGTTATTTTTGCCAATGTCATTTTTACCGGAACCAATTATGGCGTCACAACTGATGCCAATGGATATTATTCTTTAACCAAAATAGCTCCCGGAACTTATACCATTTCGATTTCATCCATCGAATACAAGGAATTTAAAGAGTCAATTACGCTTAATCCGGGTAAAATTGTAACTAAGAATTTCATGGTGGAGCGAAGTGTGATTCAACTGGGTAATGCCGAAGTAAGTGCCGAAAAACAAGAAAGCAAAACTCAAGTTCGCATTTCTGTTGAATTAATTTCACCTAAAGAAATTAAGAAATTACCTACTATTGGCGGAATTCCTGACATTGCTCAATATTTGCAGGTTTTACCGGGGGTAACTTTCACGGGCGACCAAGGTGGACAGCTCTACATTCGGGGTGGAGCGCCTATCCAAAATAAAGTATTGCTCGATGGAATGGTGGTGTATAATGCCTTCCATTCTATTGGCTTGTTTTCGGTTTTCGATACTGATATCATTGCAAATGCCGACGTTTACACTGGGGGATTCAATGCTCGTTTTGGCGGACGTACGTCTTCTATTATGGATATTTCAACTCGTGATGGTAACAAGAAAAAACTGACTGGAAGAGTGGGTTTCAGTCCTTTTGGGGCTCGGGTTTTGCTTGAAGGGCCGCTTAAAAAACTAAGTGAATCTGGCGGCGGTATTTCTTACGTGCTATCTCTAAAACACTCATTTTTAGAAGAGAGTTCGAAGCTTTTATATACCTATATTGATGAGGATGGATTACCTTTCAATTTTACCGATATGTATGGTAAAATTTCCTTTGGTGGCAGTCGTGGCAGCAAATTCAATCTTTTTGGATTCAACTTTACGGATCAGGTGAAGTATCAGGCCATTTCAGACCTCAATTGGACCAATCGAGGTGCAGGTGGTAATTTCCTTGTGATTCCTTCCGGATCTACTGTTTTAATGAGTGGTAATTTCGCTACAAGCTCCTATAATATTACTCTTCGTGAAGAAAATGTTCCTGATCGATTCAGTAGTATCGATGGATTTAATTTCGGATTGGATTTCAAATATGTACTTGGAGAAAACGATGTGCGTTACGGTTTAGAAGTGCTGAGCTTCGGAACAAATTTCGAGACGTTTAATCCGCTTGGAGTAAAAATTAATCAAAGTGAGAACACTACTGAATTTGCGGGTTATTTCATTTACAAAGCAACAGTAGGTAAATTTTTGATTGAGCCTAGTATTCGCCTTCAGTATTATTCTTCTTTGTCAACAATGTCGCCTGAACCACGCTTAGGACTGAAGTACAATGCAAGTGAATTGCTTCGTTTTAAATTGGCCGCCGGACTCTATTCTCAAAATTTGATCAGTGCCAATTCAGATCGTGATGTGGTGAACTTGTTCTATGGATTCCTCGCCGGTCCTGAAGATTTGCAAGATGAGTTTGTAACTGAAGGAGGTGAAGTGAAAGAAGTGAAAAACTCGCTTCAGCGCGCCAATCATTTGATAGCGGGAGTTGAGTACGACTTAACTGAACACATCACAATCAATTTAGAAACCTATTACATCAATTTCGCCCAACTTACCAATACCAATAGAAATAAGATTTTCCCTGACAATGATGCTAACGCTGATCGTCCGGATGCGCTTAAAAACGATTTTATCGTTGAAACTGGAAAATCTTACGGTGTAGATATGGTTGCCAAATACGAGCACCGCAACTTGAATGTATGGTTGGTTTATTCTTTGCAAAAGGTTGATCGTTGGGATGGCTTTAACTCTTATTCCCCTGTATTCGACCGCCGGCATAATATGAATTTTGTGTCTTCGTATGTTTTTGGTGAAAAGGAACAATGGGAAGTAAGTGCACGCTGGAATCTGGGTTCAGGTTTGCCTTTTACGCAAACTCAGGGCTATTATCAGCCAACTGATATTACTGATGGCATTGGTACAGATTATATAGTTTCTAATTCAAATGAACTGGGAATTCTTTTTGCCGATCTAAACAAAGGGCGCTTACCATATTATCATCGTTTAGACTTCAATGCCAAACGCATTATGAAATTAAGTAACAAGGTGAGAATGGAAGTCAATGCCGGTATCACTAATATTTACAACCGGGCTAATGTGTTTTACATTGATCGTATCACCAGCGAGCGTGTTGATCAACTGCCATTTATGCCATCAATAGGCGTGGATATTACCTTTTGATTTTTTGGGTTTATGAAGTCCTAAATTATGCGACTTTTCGGGCTCAGGGGATACTGAGTAATACCGTATAGGTATCTGTAATAGTCCAATTCCGTATTACTTCATTGGTCTATAACAGCTACTCTAACGGCAGTTACCAATCTTTCATATAAAATGTTTTGGACTATATTATAGGTAGATTTGGCATAACTCGAGCATGTTTCTTAGATTTTCTTCTCTGCGATCGTTTTTTAACCGTTGCATTTAATTTTTTAAAGCCGCTATGGGACTGCTGGGACGATATAGACTTTAAGCAATTTTCCCGAATTACACAGAATCTTAAAATCCCGATTACAAATTTTCGGTCGCTGAATTGTCTGGTAATTGCTGTTTTTGAGTTTTGGTTGATAATAATCCAATCATCATAAATACCGCAGTTAGAAGCACCACTTGTATAACCAAAGACTTGTTTACCAAAGAAATTGCTTGTGTTGCATCAATAGACAAAAAGAGTAGAATGGTTATAAGTCCTCTTGGAGCTACGAATAGCAGGGGTAGTAATGGTAGCCTAGAAATTTTGAGTTGAATAGCCCGTAATGTAAAAATGGCAAAGACTATGATTAAAGCCCATTCAAAAGTTTCAACGTTCATTACTTCGGAGGTTTCGATTAAATATCCAAAGAGAATAAAAAACAAAACCCTTATTAAGAATGCAGCTTCAGTAGTAAGCTCTTTAAATTTGTGAACTTCCTTTTGCAGTTCACTGGTCTCAAATTTTTCAGTCCACTTGAATTTCTTGAGTTCTTTTAAATTACCGATGAACAATCCAAATAATAAAATGAAAATCAGCGCCGGTAATTGATAAATTTTAGAAATTTCATAAATCAAGATCACCATCAGAATGATTGGAATGAATTTAATGTGATGTTCAATTTTATTAAGCAAATAGGAAAGACCAATTGTGGCTATGAATGAAATTACAATAATGATTATAATTTGCAAAATGAATTGGCCAATTGATTGAAAGTCAATGATGGCATTAAACGTTAGAAAGTTGAAGAATAAAACGCCTAAAATGTCGGATAGGCTGCTTTCATAAGTTACGAATTCTCTGTTTTGAGAAGCAAGATGCCGCACGCTTGGAATAGCAATAGCACCGCTTATAACGCAAAATGGAATGGCGTTTATAAAACTATTTTTCAGGCCGAAGTTGCCATAATGATTAAACAAAAAGGCAAGGATTACTGATAAAACAACTAATGGAATGAGACCTCCATAAAAAGATTTTTTGATAA
This sequence comes from Flavobacteriales bacterium, assembly GCA_041688765.1. Classification (GTDB taxonomy): domain Bacteria; phylum Bacteroidota; class Bacteroidia; order Flavobacteriales_D; family Sanyastnellaceae; genus JBDNHP01. Next base: position 708 of record JBDNHP010000352.1, on the reverse strand, counting down.
TCTTTATTTTGGATTTATTCAATTCGAGTTCCAAAGCACCTTCGAGAACAATCAGGATCAATCCTATCGTGCCTAAAATCGGGAGGGCTCCTGTAAAATTGGGAAGTTTAATATCAAACCATACTGTAAGCTCGCGAGATGCCCAGCCCAACAGCAAAAGAAGTATAACAGATGGAATTTTAGTTTTTGATGATGTGAGGTCAAAAACGTAAGCGATCAACATTAAAACACAGAATGTAATTATTATAGCTGCCGTCATTTGCGTTTGTTGTTCTCGATTTTGTTCAGTCTGACTTAAGTGCTGTGCACAATTTCCGCTTTGGTCGGATAGTAGCCCTAAATAATTGCCTCAAAGTTAATTTTTCTTGTGAAACTTGAAACTGAGTACCTCCTAAAATTATCAGCATCTTAACCGCATTAACTATGCAGTTTAAATGATCAATATTGAATTTTTAATCTTGGATCGAATGTTCGATTTCATAATTGGTACATAGAGTAAGGCGTCTCCTAAGCTTTTCATCCAAATTCGCTCTTCCTGCTTTTTGCGCTCATCAGAAAAAGTGATTTCTGTTTCAAGCAAAAGGCAAAATTACCCATCTAACAAGACCCTGGCGTGTTTAACAGCCGCTTCCGAAGTGCTCGTTCCGCTTAGCAATCCTGCAATTTCCTGAACGCGTTCTTCTTTTTTTAATTGTTTCACATGCGTTG
>JBDNHP010000351.1:0-9809 GCA_041688765.1 Flavobacteriales bacterium | reverse complement strand
TGACAACTATCCCAAGAAGATGGCTATTCATGATTTAATTGTGAAATCTGTTGTTATTTTCAAATCGAAAAATGAAGATTGAAATAACCATTTAGATTGAGTCAATCAAGCTTAATTCTTCCATGTCCTGTTCCCCTTTAATATTACTACCAATCAAATCGAGATCCCTTTAATCCATCCCCGGAAAACTCTCCACCACTTTAACTTTGATATCCGGAAAGCTCGTCACCACCTGAACTTTAAAATCCGGAAAACTTTCAGTTACCTGCCACAATCCGCATTCATCAGGAAAGGAGGTAACAAATTTTACCTTGATATCCGGAAAATTTTCTACGAATTGGATTTTGATATCAGGAAATGATGTTACAAATTGGATTTTACCATAGAGTGGAATGCCTTTGAATTTGCATTCTCCGTTGGCTAAGGCTTGGATGGCGGCTTCTTTTTCTGAGGGGGGAAACAAAGAAAGGAGGGATTCGTAATCGGAATCCACTCCTTGCGCTTGAACTGCAGCATGGATGCTTAATAATGCTAGAAATATGAACAAGTGTTTCATACAAATGGCTTGACTATTTTATGGATGCAAGATAGTCAACTCTCTTCACTGGTGTATTCTATACTATAGAGCTCCTTCCTTTGATCAGTATGAACAGAAATTAGTTCTGCAATATTATTTTTTTGATCCTTTAGCTAATCTTGTCGATAAATTAAATTCCCTCCTGATTTCATAGGTTTGGTCTTCCACTTGGATCGTCCCTTTGGCAATCAAATGTACATTATGATTTAATGGTGATTTGGCTCTAAAAATGACACTGTACAATCCATCAGTAGCAGATTTATCGTATTTTCCACCCTCATCTTTTAGTACAATGGAATTTCTGCGGGGTAGCTCGTTTTCTTTGAAAACAGGAGGTCTGATTTCCGCTACAATTCTTAAATTATTTACAGGCTTATTTTTATACAACATTCTCGCCATAATTAAATGTGTTCGATCATTGTTACTTGACAATTCTGCTTCTGCACTAAAGTGAATATCACTATCTGCCAAAACCATTAAGCTGGCCCGAGTGATTTCATTATCTCTGGATGCATTAATTACTAATGTCCATTCTCCACGAGCGGTAATACCTGCTTTTTTGGGATCAAGATGAATTACGGTGTAGCCTTTGGATTTTATAAATTCTATCCCGGGTGAGTCATTTTTGAATTCTTTGCCTTCCGGAGAAATTATAGTTATTTCAGGATTATTTTTAGTAATATTATCCCACATTAATATGAATTCAGCCTTTCCATTCTCCTTATCTAAAAAAACATGCTCTTTTACAAATTGGCCAGCCTTAAGCAAATAATCTGGATCGAGAACCGTAGCTTGATCCATAGCATTTCGAGCCACTTCAGCGAATCGTTTATTAATTTCAATGGGATCTAGTGTAACTTGAGCATAAGTTCCTGCGGTTTCAGTTGCGAGATTTTCTAAACTTACAGCCATATCAGTAGCTCCTCCTAATCCTGTTGAGTGTACTTCGATGTTTTTGTCATTGAGGTCTTCGAATAAGGCATTTGAATAAGGTGCAAAGTTCTCTTTTCCATCCGTAAAGAGATGTATAATTCTTCTCGGATTGGATGGTACTGCGTCATCAAATTGTGTCATACAACTTTTTAAAGCAGCGCCATAGCAAGTATGATTTGCAATTGGGCCGTCGGCAGTTATTCCGTCAATTGCATTTTTGTAATTTGTTCGGACGTTAGCGTTGTAGTCAATAAGTGCAATTGGAGTCGCAAATACTTCTGTTATTTCCCCAAATTTCACCACACTCACACGATGAGAATTATCAGTTTGTAGAATGTCTAAAAATAGTTTAGCAGCATTCTGACTAGCTTCAAGCTTGGATAGGCCGGCAACTGCACTTGGCTGATTCATTGATCCGCTGCGATCCATCACTAGAATAATGTCGGTTTCAACAGGTGGTTCAAGTCCTTTTTCTTCCAAGCGCATCATAGCATGTTGCAAATAGGCATTGGCGATGTATGGATTTTCAATAAGCAAACTGTGCTCATCGCTATAGACCATAGCACTTTGGGACCAATTCATACTTCCGCACCATAATTTTCCTTTTAAACTGTATCGACTATCTCGAAGTGCATCTACCAAGGCATATTTATTGTGAATTCTTAAATCTCCAACGCCTGTGCTGAATCCGAGCTGTACATTGCTTCCCGAGAATTGTGCATTTCCAACTCCAGCTTCGCTGCTGATGAGCGCATGAAGTTTATATGCAGCATTGCCTAATTTAGATTGAATAGATGATACTAATTGTGATGGACCGGCAAATCCTCTTTGACCACCCGAAGTGGTGAACTGTTCCATGATCAAAATTAAATTATTGCTTCCCGGAGTTTGAATCAAGCTATTGATATTATCAGAAATATCTACAACTCCTTTACTTGGTGAAAATCTTGCTTTCCAATCAAATCCATCGATAGAGAAATCACCAGGAGTGATACTTTTGTAAGTTCCAAAATTCGAATTAGCGACTACGGGAACTCCACTAATCGCTCCCCATTGTTGATTAAACTGATTTAGAAATGCAGCTATCAATTGAGGATCAGTGCTTATAATGGCATCTTCAGACAAAGATTCCATTGCTTGAGTTAAATTCCCTGAACTGCACCACAGAACTTCATTTGCTGTGCCGGCATCGGCAATGATGTATTTTGCATGAACGGTTTGCTTGTCTTGGATAGTATTGTCTAGGCCATCGTCATAAGTGTCGTCTCCAAATATATCTTCGTCTCCACGGTATATTTCAACAAAGCAAATGCTTGAAAAGCTGGTTTCGCCCAATTTACCAATGGATAATGTTAGTCGGTTGTCATTAACGGTAATCCGCATAGAATTTGGAGTAGGCTCATCAGGAAAATCCAAATCTTGGCCCCCATCTACAATGCTGCCTTTGAATTCACCTATTCCGCAGTCAACGCGTTCAAAAGCGCCACCGTTAAAAATGTTTTGACCTTCTGCTTGAACAAATGATTTGCTGTTGAATCCTGGTTGTCCGCAAGCTACTGCCACATAATACACACCGTTTGGCACTTGAATTTCCCAATTGTGAACACCGCTAGAATTGGGTGCTGCAAAACAGTCATCCAGAAGAGGATTTAAATATTCATTTGCAGTTTTGATATTAGAATTTTCATCATTTTGCCAACCATAGCTAATGCCGGAATCATGCACACCAAATGTTTCACCCCTATCGGCAAGCCAACCGCTTGGTGGGGCACCTGCATCTTTTTGGAAATTTATTTTGTGAATTAATGCCGGATGATTATTGTCTATAATTTGCATATTTCCGCGCAAAGCACGCATGTATCCGGTTGAATTATTGTGTTGAATGCGATGCGCACTATTGCCAATAATTCGAACTTGTACCCCTGCATCTGCTTTGTTAGCTAATGCATCTGCTATGGCATCTATTGAGAATGTCATTGAAGAAACTTCGATGCTTGTATTAGAATTATTAATAATATCAATTATCTGATTTTGATAATTGATAACCTCGGCATCATTTCCCAGCCAAGCATAGCGTAAATCTACTTCCTGATTAAATACCACTCGGGTATGGTCGCCGGTTAGACTATAAAAGGTGTAGTTATTGCATCCTATGGCGATGGTTAGTATGCCTATTATAGCAACATATAGTACTAATTTAACGTTATTAATTTTGTTGATCATCATTTTGGAAATTGAATAATTATAGCCAGAATCGTTTATCAATGGATTCTCCTCGTTTGTTATTGAAATAGGGCGCCTGCCAGGAATCTTTTTTGTTGAGACCAGTGAAGGTACTTTGACCAGAGTTCTTGTTCACAAAATATCTCCAGCGGTAATGATCATAGATATCTAGAATATGTGTGGCATAGCATGTTGCAAGTTGTTGATGATGTTTTATGATGAGCAAATTTTCATCGTTGTTGTAAGATGCGCGGTATCCTAAATTATGGCTTCCGGTTATAACAACACAATCTGGAGTGAATGCGTCTATCACCATAACTTTTTCATGAATTACGGCTTTGGCATAAGGTGATGATTTTAATATTTCGGCCATCCAATATGAAAAATCATCTTTCAATTCGGCGACGCCCACAAATACAGGATCATTAATTCCACGATGATAAAGTGAAATGGCAGAACTTCCTATGGCATCATTATCAGTAGCAGCACCGCGAATGAACAAGTCAGGTTTCAAGAGTTGAATTTTGGCTGCTTCATCAATGATGCTGGGGCTACCGGGTTGAAAGGCCAGAAAAAGTATAGATTTTTTAGCATTATTCATGAGCGTAAAAACCTCTTCCATGTCTTTGGGTATGGCCGAAGTAGCAGTTTTGTTTTTTTGCTTTGTATTGGGACTAAACCAAAGAGATATTTTAGATCCATCCACTCTTGATTTGAGTGCCTGATTATTACTAGCTCTAAATTCTGTGCTTTGAGCGGCATTGTCATCTTTAAGTCGATGCCAATAATTGTAATACTGTTTAGCAATAGTTCTACTTTGTATCAAAATGGCATTGTTACTTTGAGCGCACAATCCGGTATGAGTCCAATTTGTGCTGCCAGTCATCACAATGCTTGGAGTGCCGCTTTTGGTAACATATACAATGAATTTATTGTGACCAATATGACCGCTGCCAACCATTCGGTTAATGAGATTAACTGAAGAATCTTGCAATGAAGCGCGAGAAGTTTCGTTAGTCCCGTCGTCCTGACCTGTGTTTGATAGTATGAGATGAACTCTATCTCCGGCTTCAAGTAATTTAGCCAAGAGCTCTTGATCGTTTAATTCATACAAAGCGCAATAGCATTTACCATCTTCATCAATTGCTCGCTGCAAAGTAGACATCACTGCAATTCTGAGATCGTCGGCCAATTTATTTCTCAATTGATCGCCGGCTTGCTTAATTCTATCTTGCAGAATGCGGTAGTTTGGAATTCCGGAAGCGCTTTTAGGAACTTGACTGCTGAGATACTGGGTAGCAAGAATGCCCTTGTTGAAAAATGCTTTGATTTTATCGTTCCCCGGGCTTAATGTTACTTCGTTCGAATCTAGTTTGATGGCTTTCTTTTCAATTAAATCATCATATTCTCCTATCATGGGAATAATGCTGTAGATATAAGTTTGCCCCGATGTTGCCGTAAAATCGCGCCAATTGAATTTTTGAATAGGCCAGATAATAGTAGGCTTGAATTGTCTTGTTTGGATGGATGACTTGCTGAAACCTACCATACTCGTAAGTACTTCTATTTTATTAGTAATTACATTGGTTCGTTTGATACAGAACCCGAGACAATTTGCAATAGGATCCTCATAAGACCAAACGAGTAATACCACGTCGTTGTTGGCAAAAGCTTTAGCAATATTCATAATTCGCGCTGTATTAATCCTTAGCAGATTTTGATTTGAGGAGTTCAAATCATAAAACGAAATTATGTTCTTCGGTTGAGTAGATCAAGCGTAAATTCCCTGTATTTTGATGGGTATTTTTACGTTTGGTTTTTACGTATATATACTCAAAGACTGCTGGGATGTGGAATAGGTGGTAGTGATATTTGGAAATAAATCCCCATTCATTAAATCCCCAGTCAATACTGCACCCTTCAATAACTCGCCCACTACAATGCTATGCAGAACCAATTTATGATTAGCTCTATTACAGAACTCGTCTAAATAATTTGTAGATATTCCTTTTTTACGGAAGATCGTCAAAAATATCGTCTGATGACAGATGCTTTCTTTAAGATTTGGAATCATGCCTAACGCGTATGATGTGCAATGGAACTATTGCAGTTGGGCATTGTAAATATTATGATGAAAAAAGAAATGTCAGAAACACAAGTCTTGGCCTTATTGGTTCTCACTCCACCCAAATAACATCCTGGCTTATTCCATGACAAGAGTTACATGCTCCCTGATAAATTTTGGATTCCATATACTCAAAATCGCTCCCATTGCGACTAATTCCAGGAAATAGCCCAGCACTATAATCAATGTCTTCTGTTGTGTAAAAATTACCTAAATCATCACCAAATAGTGTAGCAACAATTTCGCCACTGCCATTTTCACCCTTGTATAAGCGCACAGTTACATTAGCAACAGTGCTATTTTGACTTTCATTGTAGGCAGTGCCAGCGGCTTTAAAGCAACCTTCACCTTCACCACCGATGGTATGGCATGACATGCAATTTTGCCCCATATTGTGGCTTTTATCACTATTATGTTCTGAGATATTGTCTTCTGCACAAGCGCCATCTTTCGCATGATTACAGCCGGAATTCATGCTCCATTGGAAAAATACTATTATCCCAATGAGTGCGACACTTCTATTCATTTTACGCATCGCGTTTTAAGTTAGTCTATGCGAAAGTGCAACTTAAGTATCAAGATTTTATCACGGTTTAGCGGATAGTTCAATTCAACCGAATATGATTTTTGTAGTGGAATAGGTGTCAAATGGTTGATGAAAAAACTAATGCATAGTTAAGTAAGAAGGGCAGGTTTGGAATGTTTTCTTTGCAATTCTTGATTTAAATAATTGTCATCTTTTTTTGTAATATAATTGGATTTTGCATTTGAGTATGCAATTCCAAAGGATTTGTATTTTCAATTTAAGTTTCCATTGTAAATTTATAGAAGGTCATATAATTGTAGGACAGGGACAAGCGCTCTCTTTTCTTACCTTTACCCCCATGAACTACCGCAGACTCGGGAAATCCGGACTTCAACTATCAGAGCTTTCTCTTGGCTCTTGGATTACCTTTGGAAACCAAATCGGAAACGAGGTTTCTGAAAAATTAATGGACATCGCTTATGATGCCGGAATAAACTTTTTCGACAACGCAGAGGTATATGCTGCCGGAAAATCGGAAGAGGTAATGGGTGATATTTTGCGGAAAAAAGGATGGGCGCGGGATACTTTTACGGTTAGTAGTAAAGTGTTTTGGGGTGCTGGTGGGAAAATGCCAACGCAAAGAGGATTGCATCGCAAACATATCGTGGAAGCTTGTGAGGCGGGGATGAAGAGGTTGCAGGTGGATTATCTGGATCTGTATTTTTGTCATCGCCCCGACAAAAATACGCCAATTGAAGAAACGGTTTGGAGTATGCACAATCTCATTTTGCAGGGAAAGGTGCTGTACTGGGGGACTTCGGAATGGAGCGCGCAGGAAATTATGGAAGCGCACATGGTGGCGCAACGCTATAATCTCATCGGTCCAACTATGGAGCAACCTCAGTATAATATGTTGGTTCGACAAAAAGTGGAAGTGGAGTTTTCGCAAATCTATAAGACGGTTGGACTGGGTACTACCATCTGGAGTCCGCTGGCATCGGGCGTTTTGAGTGGAAAATACAATTCAGGTTCAGCAGAAGATTTTCGTTTGAAAAGAACTGAACTCAATTGGTTGGCGGAGACTTTGCTAACGGACGAGAACATTTCGAAACTGAAGAAATTGGGTGATTTAGCCTCTGATTTGAGTATGACTATGGCTCAATTGGGAGTGGCTTGGTGCCTCAAAAATCCAAATGTGAGTACGGTAATCCTAGGCGCTTCCAAGGTGGAGCAATTGAAAGAAAATTTGCAAGCGGCTGAAATGTTAGATCTATTAACGGATGAAGTAATGCTCAAAATAGAAGAGATTCTGGATACTAAACCCATACATCCGGCTTATTAATCGAATTTGATAGGTCGATTTGGCTTTAGATTTCGATCATAGACTTGGCTGATGGTGCTTTCAGGATTTATAACTGAATCGAAGTGGCCATCCTAAAGAGAGATAATTAATTGATTTAAAGTGTTTTGTGAAGGATATTTAATTCCTTTTTAATGAAATAATTCAGGATTAATGCAAATCGATATTCTTACCATATTGCCGGCTTTGTTGGAGAGTCCTTTTGCGGATTCGATCATGCAGCGCGCTCAGGACAAGGGATTGGTGAAAATTGCACTACATGATATTCGAAGTTATACGCTAGACAAGCACGGCAAGGTGGATGATTATGCTTTTGGGGGCAGCGCGGGTATGGTGATGTGCATTCAGCCTATCGAAGCTTGCTTGGATGAACTTAAAGCTCAGGGAGAAATCGACGAAGTGATTTATATGACGCCCGATGGTGAACGCCTGAATCAGGGCATTTGTAATGAATTATCGCTTAAAAAACGGATTGTAATCCTTTGCGGTCACTATAAGGGTGTGGATCAACGAGTTAGAGAACATTATGTGAGTCGTGAAATTTCGATCGGAGATTATGTTTTAAGTGGGGGTGAGTTGGCTGCGGCGGTCTTGGTGGATAGCTTAGTACGCCTATTACCGGGGGTTTTGAATGATGAAACCAGTGCTTTGACTGATAGTTTCCAGGATGGGCTTTTGTCACCACCTGTTTATACTCGTCCGGCGGATTACAAGGGCTGGAAGGTGCCCGAAATTTTGTTATGTGGGGATCCTAAAAAGATTGGGGAATGGAGCTTTGAGCAAAGTTTGGAGCGGACTAAACAAAGGCGACCGGACCTTTTGGAAGGGAATAGCTAAAAAATTATGCTTGCTGTTCGTTCAATTCATTAATTTTCGTAATATTGCACCCTCGTTTGAGAACCCTCCAACAAAGGATAGTACCATGGACCCAGTTAAAGAAATAGCCGCAAAGCTCGTAGAAGCGAAGCATTGGCCCGCATTTGGCGCAGGTGATACAATTACCGTTAGCTACAAAATTAAAGAAGGAAACAAAGAGCGTATCCAGCAATTTCAGGGCGTTGTAATTCAGCGTCGTGGTTCTGGGGTAACAGAAACCTTTACAATTCGTAAGATTTCAAATGGTGTAGGAGTAGAGCGTATCATTCCAATTTGTTCACCGTTTATTGATGCAATCGAGGTGAACAAAAGAGGTAAAGTTCGCAGAGCACGTATATTCTATCTGCGTGGCCTTACTGGTAAATCTGCACGTATTAAAGAAAAGCGTCGTTTCACTGCGCAAGCATAAAACGATAAAGGATAATATTGATGGTCGTTCCGCATGGGGCGATCATTTTTTTTTGTAAAACGTAATCCCTTGCATGCAAGGGATTTACTATGCTACAATCCCTTGCGTGCAAGGGATTTACGATTTTTGTATCATTGCATTACCATGAAACGTATCCTCGAGATCTGCACCCAAAACATACAATCCGTTATCGCTGCGCAAAAAGCTGGGGCTGATCGTATTGAGTTATGTTCTGGTTTGGAATTAGGTGGGCTTACCCCATCTTATGCCTTTACTGAAATGGCTTTGGAGCGATTTGAAGGGAAGGTTTTGGTGCTGTTAAGACCTAGGCCCGGTCATTTCATTTATTCAAAAGATGAGATCGAATTATTGGTTAGAGAAGCCAAAATGATGGCAGATTGCGGCGTGCATGGAATTGTTTTTGGAGCATTGGATCAGGCAGGAAATGTAGATATAGATGTCTGTTCACGATTGAGGGACGCGGCTCCGGATCTGGATTTTACCTTTCATAGGGCGATTGATGTATGCAGAAATCCAGAAGAGGGAATAGAAGTATTAATTGAATCGGGAATTAAATGGGTATTGACTTCGGGTGGGGCAATTGTGGCAATTGATGCCTTACCTAGATTGACTGATTGGCAAAAGAATTATGGCGATCAAATCAATTTGCTTATTGGGGGGGGAGTGAGGAGTTCGAATTTGGCTAGACTAATGCAAACAGGGGCTAGAGAGTATCATTTGAGTGCTCAGGAATTGTTATTTTCTGCATTGGAAGGGGAG
>JBDNHP010000350.1:0-3314 GCA_041688765.1 Flavobacteriales bacterium | reverse complement strand
CTGAGATTTCTAAAAATCAAGGTATCTCTGTAAATTTCTTTTTCTGATTGAATTTCAATAACTATACTTCTTACATTTAATTTAGGAATGGAATCTGTGCAATCGCCGAATTTCCACAACTTAAAATACTGTTGTTCACCTAGCTCTTCAAAGCCATTATCCCTGCCTTTACAAGCGAAACAGAGACACAAAAACCCAATGAAAAGATTCCTGATCATTCGAGATTGATGAGCGTGAGATCGTAAACGAGACTTGCATTTTGCGGAATTTTGGATTGATCGCCCGCAACGCCAAAAGCTAAATGAGATGGTAAAACGAGATGCACTTTATCACCTTCACTCATGTACAACATGGCCTCGTGTAAACCAGATTCAACATCGGCTTGGCCAATTCTGAATCGCTCCACTTCTTCTCCTGTCAATTCATAACACAGTGTTCCATCTAATAATTCAACTCGGTACTGAATTATAGCAATATCATCTGTACGTGCAGAATCACCGGCTCCGTGTTCATAGATGAAATAATGCAATCCCGTTCCACACTCGATTGTAGGCCATTTTTTCTCTTTAACGAAGGCCTTAATTCGATCAGATTCACCTGCTGCTTTTTTGCGGTTCATTTCAATCAATTGCTCCTTGACTTCATCATAATCTTGAGAAGGATTATTTTGATTACGTTTTTGACAAGCTGCGAAAACCAAAAATATTGCAATGATGCCTAATACTTTCATGTTCAATAATTAAGTTCTTCTGATTTGCTTAATATTAAATTCTTAAACTTTTCAGTAACCAAGTTCAAATCTTCCGAAGAACGTCCACCTGCTGCATTGGTGTGTCCGCCACCTTCAAAATGCTCTCTGGCAAAATGGTTCACATCAAAACTTCCTTTTGAACGAAAAGAAAGTCTTATTTCATTAGAACCTTCTCTAATAAAAGCGGCAACATTAACTCCTTTGATGGAAAGTGCATAATTAACGAGTCCTTCTGTATCGCCCGGCTGATGGTTATATCGGAGCAAAGTTTCACGATCCAATACAATCATTGCGGCATGTTTTCCTATCATTTCCAGTTTGGATGAAAGAGCATATCCGGTTAACTGTAAACGATTGAGCAAGTTATTATCATATACCATGCGATGAATTTCAGCATGATCAAGTCCTCGTTCAATCAATTTTGCAGCAATAAAATGCGTGTGTGGTCTTACGGAATGAAAGCGAAATGACCCGCTGTCAGTCATAATTCCGGCATAAATACATTTTCCAATTTCATTCGTTATCAAGCTCTCATCACTGCTTTCAACAATAAAATCATAAATCATTTCGCAAGTGCTGCATGCTGATGTATCTGAAAAGGAGATTTTTGGGTACTCACCGGGGCTGTGATGATGATCGATCAATATAAAATCTGCTTTAGATGAAACCAAGGCATTTTGAACATCTCCTGTTCTATTGAGCTGATTATAATCCAATGAAAAGATCAATTCTGCTTCAGAAATGAGTTTTTCGCAATGTTCTTTTTGCTTATCGAAAACCAATACTTCATCATTACACGGCATCCAGCTTAAAAAGTCGGGATAAGAATCAGGCACGATAAAATAGGCCTTCTTCCCTTTCAATTTAAGATAGTTCAACATGGCGAGGCCGGAACCAACAGCATCTCCATCCGGACTTTTATGCGTAGTAATTACTATCTGTGTGGCCTTTGAAATTAGGTCTTGAGCGCTTAAAATATCTACAGTGCTATATCGCATATTCATACCCTAAAATTATAAAGGAGAGTCGAGCCTTTAACACTCGATTCTTCATTTTTTACAAAAGATGTTCACCTCCAATCTTTGGTATCGTATTTGTTCGATAATGAGCACAATAAGCCTAACTTAGCAAAATGAGCCGATTTCGAATAATTGCCGTTTTAATATTACCAATGCTCTTCATTCTAGCATCTGGTATGAGAACTGCACATAAGTTCTATGTAAGCAATACGATTATTCAGGAAAATGTACAGTCGGGCTCCCTTGAAATTACGATCAAGATATTTACTGACGATTTGGAAAGCGCCTTGTTTTATCAGGAGGGTCGCAAAGTAAAACTCGAAATGGGTCGTGATACAAAACATAACGATGCTATTAGAACCTATATTTCGCAGCATTTTAAGCTAATGGATGGAAATAATCTCGTTTATGTATCGAGCTATGTGGGACATGAAACGGAGTTAGACCTCACATATATTTACCTCGAAATTCCCAATTGGTATCAACAAAGCATTTTCAGAATTGAGAATAGTATTCTTTTTGAAATTTATCCGGAACAGGTAAATATCATCAATTTGAAAATGAATACTTGGGGACAAACTTTTAACACCAGCTATCAACAAAGGATAGTAGATGTATTTAAGTGATGAGCATCAAGCAACAAAATGCAGATTTCGTTCGGACGAATTTAGAGAAATTATATTCCGAAACTCCCATTCCACTTGAACATGTGGACTCCTACACCTTGCTTATTGCGGTATTACTTTCAGCACAATGTACGGATGAACGGGTAAATAAAATAACGCCCATTCTCTTTAAAAGAGCTGATAATCCTCATGACATGGTATTGTTGAGTGTTGAGGAAATTGCTCAAATTATTAGGCCCTGTGGCTTATCTCCGGCTAAATCAAAAGCGATACATCGATTAAGTGAATTACTATTGGAAAAACACAATGCCCAAGTTCCCAATAGTTTTGAAGAGCTGGAAGCTTTGCCGGGAGTTGGGCATAAAACGGCCTCCGTAGTAATGTCGCAAGCCTTTGGAGTACCAGCATTTCCGGTTGATACGCATATTCACCGGCTAATGTATCGTTGGGGTCTCAGCTCTGGGAAATCGGTGGATCAAACGGAGCGCGATGCTAAAAAGCTTTTTCCGAAATCGACTTGGAATAAATTGCATTTACAAATCATTTTTTACGGAAGAGAATATTGTCCGGCCAGAGCATTAGATCCCGAAAAAGATTTTATCACCAGGGAAATTAATGCATTCAAATACGTTCCTGTGGAAGCATTTAAGAAGAATAAATAATGTATCGCAACCGTGAAAAGAGCCTATTTTAATAATTATCCCAGCAAAATTTCGGTAACCGAAGTCATCAGCAAAGAAGCTCGCACCTTGGTTAAACGAATTGCGAACCGGTTAAAAGCAGGTGAAAATCCAAAAACTTTATTGTGTTTTCCAGATTTACCAGGCAGTCGAACTACGCTCTATAAAATTGCTTCTGAACTGGGAATCAACCTCCGCAATAAATTTAGTATTGACGCTTCATTAGCCATCTATTACG
>JBDNHP010000349.1:0-5186 GCA_041688765.1 Flavobacteriales bacterium | reverse complement strand
CGGGTCCGTATTCCATTGTTTCGTATATCGTTTTAATATCCATTTTGATCTGTCTTAAGAATTATGCCATTGGGTGTCTGTAAGCAGCAGAATATCTGCCTGTAATGTAGTGCTCGAGCTGACGTTCTATATCAGCCAACAAACTACTGGCTCCAAACCTGAATAATTCAGGGCTTAGCCATGCTGCATCCAATTCTTCTTTAATGAGAATTAACCACTCCAATGCTTGTTTTGATTTCTGAATTCCACCGGCGGGTTTAAATCCTACCATTTGTCCGGTGCTTTCGTAAAAGTCGGCCAAGGTTCTTACCATTACCAAACTCACTGGAAGTGTTGCATTAACGCTTTCTTTTCCGGTGCTGGTTTTAATAAAATCTGAACCCGCCATCATTGATATATAACTTGCTTTGGCCACATTGGTAAGGTTTCCCAATTCTCCTGTTGCCAGAATCGTTTTCATGTGCGCATCACCACAAGCCTTGCGAAAAAGCGAGACTTCATTATATAATGCTTTCCAATCACCGCGCAATACATTGGCCCTTGAAATAACAATGTCTATTTCTTTAGCCCCTGCTTTAACGGAAGCTTTGATTTCTTCGAGCTTAAATTCCATTGGAATTTGTCCTGCCGGAAAACCGGTAGACACTGCTGCCACTGGAATCCCGGATCCCTTCAGCGTTTGGACGGCAATAGGAACGAGATTATGATACACGCAAACAGCGCCAACATGTAAATTGTGCTTAGCCATACCCAAAGAATCGAGCAAATCCTGACGGACTGGTTGTTTGGCCTTGTCGCAGAGTCGGAGCACATTTCCAGGCGTGTCATCACCGGCCAGTGTGGTTAAATCCATGCAGGATATTGCTTTCAGTAACCAAGCCGCTTGGTATTCCTTTTTAACCGTTCTGCGTTTCACCATACTGTCTGTTCTTCGCAAAACAGCACTATGGTTAATTTTAATTTTGTTGATATAGGCCAGATCGAAGGCGCATCCTTCGTTTCTCGGAATCTGTGCCGCTTTTTTGTCGCTCATTTCTTTTACTTTTCCTGTGACCATAAACTTTGTCTGTGGGAATAATTAACCTCTAGCTTCATTGGCTTACACGAAAGTAAGCAATGGTAATGGACACGCCACAGATTCTATTCGCTATTTCAATAAAAAATCCAATTGTAATCTAAAAGAGGATTGTGCAATTCACGTTTTGAATTTTGCTCAAAGGCGGAATCCGCAACAGGCCCCAAAAAAAGAAATCCTCCGTTTTTAACGCGGAGGATTAAGATTTAGAAGAGGTCCCGAGCGGATTCGAACCGCTGTAGCAGGTTTTGCAGACCTGAGCCTAGCCACTCGGCCACAGGACCTTTTGTTTGCAAAGGATGGCAAATATAATAATTACTTTCTATTCTTATACAAGAGCTTGTTTGTGTTTTTTTTTTAGCCTTGTCGAGCTTTATTCTTAATTTTCGGATCTGAAATGAGCATTCTCCGATTTATTCCCAATGCCCTCACCCTTAGTAATGCTTTATTGGGAAGCATCGCCATTGTGCGACTTTTGGTTTTTGACGAAGTTTATACCGCTTGTATTCTTGTACTCTTTGCCGCTCTTGTAGATTTTCTGGATGGATTTGCTGCCCGTTTGTTCAAAGTATCTGGTCCATTGGGAGCGCAACTCGATTCTTTGGCTGATATGATTTCCTTCGGATTGTTTCCTGCATTGCTTGCCTACAAACTTTATAGTATTAACGCATTGGAGGCTTCATGGTTATTTCTGATTCCGCTAATTATAGCTCCCGCCTCTGTTTATCGCCTCGCAAAATTTAATCTTGACACTCGTCAACATTTCGGTTTTATAGGCTTACCTACTCCAGCTAATACTCTACTTTGGATTGGGATCATTATGACAGTACAATCTCCTGTAAATCAATCATTTTCATTTCTTTCTGAAATTTATGAACATCCCGTTTTTGCCTTGGTTTTGTCGCTAATCAGTGCATGGTTGCTCAATGCTGAAATACCTTTGCTTTCGTTGAAAATAAAAGGGGGCAAATTAAGTAGAGCGCAATGGATATTGATTATTGGCAGCACAGTGATGATCATTTCACTTGGAATAAGCGCATCTAACCTTTGGCTGCCACTACCCTTTGTATTACTTTTGTACCTCATTATTTCGATTATTTTCAACCGCAAATTAAGCCAGTCATGAAGTTTAAAGCAGAGATTGATGTTATGCCCCTTGAAGCTCTCCTCGACCCACAAGGAAAAGCAGTTTCACGCAGCGTTGGCAAGCTTGGTCTTAACGAGATTTCAGGGGTTAGAATAGGAAAACACATTTCCTTATTCATCGATGCTGAAACTCAAGATCTTGCTTCCGCTAAAGTTGACGAGGCTTGTAAAAAGCTTCTTGCTAATGAGATAATGGAGTATTATAGCTTCGAACTAAAAGAAGTCTAGTCGCTTTAAAGCTTTTCCATATAGAGCAGAATCGCAAAAAGTTCTGCCTCCGATGGTGCTCCTTCAATAGTGAGAACTATATCAAAAACGCTATTGCCCTGGCCGCTGTGCAAGTATCCATTTTTGAACGTAAAAAGTAGGTCGAGGAGCATATCGCTATTGCCTAGATAAATCTGTCCGTTTTTGATGCTATACATGATGTCGGACCTAAAACTACTATCGCCCGGATATACTTTGCTTTCTCGCACGGTGTATAGCAAATCAAAAAAACGAGTGCTGAATCCTCTATATATTCTATTCTCCTGAACACTTAAAAAAGCATCCGACCACAATTCTGTATGGCCAGGCATTAAATGTCCGTTTTGAATGTTCAATGTAAGTTCAGACCATAAGGGATCTCGCCCCTCATAAACAAAAACTTGCTGAGCTCTTGAAACAGAACTCAATGCCAATAGAAATAGTAGTAGTAATGATCGCATTTTAATTGCGAATAGCTTTAATACCCGGAAGTTCTATCCCTTCAAGAAGTTCAAGCATTGCACCCCCGCCAGTGCTCACATAACTAAGTTGCGAAGCCATATTAAATTGATTAATAGCTGCAACGCTATCCCCTCCGCCCACTAAACTATAAGAACCCGAAGCCGTTGCTTCAACCATTGCCTTTGCAACTCCCAAGGTGCCATCTCTGAAATTGTCCATCTCAAAAACACCCATAGGTCCATTCCATAAAATGGTTTTCGAGCTTAATATTGCCTCCCTAAAAGCATTAACACTGTCAGGGCCGATATCCAGACCCATCCAACCCGATGGAACCTGGTCAGCATTAGAGCGTTTGCGATTAGCCAGATTGCTAAATTCGTCAGCAACCATAACGTCTGTTGGTAAAAAAACTTGTATTCCTCTTTTGTGTGCTTCAGACAAAATATCTAAAGCCGTTTCAAATTCGGTTTCTTCTACGAGACTCAATCCTGTTTTACCTCCTTTTGCTCGGATAAATGTAAAAGCCATTCCGCCTCCAATTATCAGCTTATCCACCTTCCCTAGCAAATTTCTCAAAACTGCAATTTTCGAAGACACTTTGGCTCCACCTATAATGGCACAAACCGGATGTTCGGGCTGATTGAGAACTTTTTCGATATTCCTTATCTCATCCTCCATTAAATACCCAAAGTATTTGTCATGCGGGAAGAATCTTGCAATTACCGCAGTTGAAGCATGCTCACGATGAGCGGTTCCAAAGGCATCATTGATATATATATCGCCATGCTCCGCCAATTGTCCGGCAAAAAACTCATCGCCCGCTTCTTCTTCTTTGTGAAAGCGAAGGTTTTCAAGCAAGGCAACACTTCCTTCAACTAAGGATGAGCTTTCTGCTACCGCATCTTCGCCTACACAATTAGGTATGAAACTGACTACATGTCCGAGCAACTCTTCCAAGGCTGGAACTACATGTTTTAAGGAGTACTTATCTTGAGGTCCGCCTTTTGGTCTTCCTAAATGCGACATAAGTATTGCCGTACCTCCTGCAGAAGTAACCTTGCGAATTGTTGCAATTGCCGCTTTAATACGGCTATTGTCTGTAACTTCAAAAGCTCCATTAAGAGGAACATTAAAATCTACGCGTATCAAAACGCGTTTTCCGCTAAAATTGACTTGATCTATAGAGTACATGGTACAGATTTACCTTGCAAAGATAACAGTAATGAATATTTATTATCACTGCCCTCCTTGCGATATTCGTGCTAATTTCAACATTAGTTCTCAAATTAGCGAGCTATAATCTACAATTTTTATTCTTTCTTTTTGTTTCTTAATTAAGCTACTAACAATGCAAGGGCGAAAAAAATCATTTCGCCTTGTCTTCAACGAAGGTATTAAGCCTAATTTTGATTAAAATTTCAAACAATGAATCAACGACTCTATATTATCGTAATTATACTCCTGCTTCTTGTGTGCGGATACCTTGGCTATAAACTAAGCCAAAAACAAGACGTAATTGTTCAGCAAGTGGAAACAATTGAAAACGTTGAAGAATCCCGAGACCAACTTCAAATGGAGCTTGAAGAACTCATGATGAGTTACGATACACTTCAAACCGATAATTCTATGCTTCAAGCGGAACTTGACGCACAGAAAATGGAAATTGAAGACCTTCTTAAAAAAGTTAAGAACAGCAACTACAGCGTTTCCAAACTTAGGAAAGAAGCTGATACCCTTAGAGAAATTATGAAGGGTTATGTTGCCACCATTGACTCTCTGAACACCCTCAACCAAGATTTGATGGCTGAAAATGAGGGGATGAAACAAGCCGTTAGCAATGTTCAGGGCGAGAATGAAGAGTTGAGCAAGCGTCAACAAAACATGGAGAAAATAATTGCCACCGGGCAAATTCTACAGGCTATAAATGTTGCCAGTGGAGCTGTAAACTTGAAGAGCAGCGGCAAACAGGCTGATACTGAGCGTGCAAATCGCGCTGAAATGATCAAAACTTGCTTCACTGTTATCGAAAACAAGATTGCTAAAGGCGGTCCAAAAAACCTTTACCTCCGAATTATCGATCCAAAGGGAAAAGTCCTTGAAGCTAAAGAAGGAAGTGCTTCAGGTAACTTCGATGGAGAATCTGGCAACTATTCCATTAAGCGAGAAATTGACTACAATAACACCGAAACTGACGTTTGTATTTTCTATACCGTTCAGGCTGAGTTGAGCAAAGGTGATTACAAAGTGTATTTATATG
>JBDNHP010000348.1:0-5322 GCA_041688765.1 Flavobacteriales bacterium | reverse complement strand
TTTTTTGGATGTTCGCATTCCATAGTTCGTAAGTTAGAAAGCCTCGGAATTAATCAGCGTGAATCCTCTTTAATTTCATGCCGGAATAAATGACCATGAAAGAACCAAAAGTGAAAAGGGGCAGAAGCCAGTGGACAGCAGCCATATCAACAGTTGTGGGCATTACATTGGTATTGGTGATGCTTGGATTTTTGTGTCTGGTTTTATTAAATGCAAAGCGAGTTGCAGACTATTTCAAAGAAAACGTGCAGGTTCAGGTATTCATGAAAGATGATGCCTCTGAAGCAGAAATAATAGCATTGAAAAAAGATCTGGATGCTAGGGAATTTACCCGCGAGGCGCGTTATGTTACCCGCGAGGATGCAACTGCAACAATGGAAAAGGAATTAGGAGAGGAGTTTGTTGATTTTCTGGGGTATTATCCAATACCAGCCTCTATTGAAATATATATGCAAGCAGCATTTGCCTCAACTGATAGCTTAACCGCCATTGAAGAGGAATTGATGAAAAACCCTATGGTGCGCGAGGTGGTTTACCAGAAAATGATGGTAGAGAATATGAATCGCAATGTGAATCAAGCTAGTTTGTATCTTTTAGTTCTTAGTGTTTTGCTTCTGGTAATTGCAATTGCTCTCATTAATAATACCATAAGACTGGCTATTTATTCAAAGCGATTTTTGATTCGAAGCATGCAATTGGTGGGCGCAACGCGCAGTTTTATTGAGCGACCATTTGTGAAGCAAGGGATTATGTATGGCTTTTATTCAGGAGTTTTGGCTTTTACATTAATTATGACTGGGGTTTATTTGATGAGGCAAAACCTTCCTTACCTTTCGACGGCGCAAGATTTGAGCTTGTTTGCACAGCTTTTTGGTATAGTATTTATCTTAGCGATTCTCATATCGTGGATTTCTACTAAATTGGCGGTTCGCAGATACATCAGATTGCACAGAGAGCAATTTTATTAAGAAATTATGTCAGAAAATCGGGATAAAGAGTTTGCATTTCAAAAGCAGAATTACTTGCTTTTATTAGTAGGTTTATTGGTAATCATCCTCGGATTTATTCTTCTCTCAGGTGGTGGTAGCGAGGACCCTCGTGAATTTTCTGAAGAAATATTCAGTCCACGTCGAATAACTGTAGCTCCCATTGTGATTCTTTCGGGTTTCGCCTTTATATTTTATGCTATTCTTAAAAAGCCCAAACAATAAGGCGGCTCTAAGATGACTATTCTTCAAGCGATTATTCTTGGAATTATACAGGGGCTCACGGAGTTTTTACCGGTTAGTAGCAGCGGACACCTAGAATTAGCTAAGGCGGTTCTTGGAGATAAGAGTCTAGCGGAAGAGAGCATGGCATTTACCATCCTGGTTCATTTTGCAACAGCATTAAGTACCGTAGTGGTTTTCAGAAAAGATATTTCCGACTTGTTAAAAGGACTCTTTTCGTTTAAATGGAATGACGAAACACGATTTTCATTGAAAATTGCTATTTCTATGATTCCAGCGGCTGTAATTGGACTCCTTTTTGAAAAAGAAATTGAACAATTATTTGGAGGTCAGATTCTTTTGGTTGGAGCCATGCTCGCAATAACCGGGCTCTTGTTGTTTCTTGCAGACAGAGCTAAAGAAACGGGCAAACAAGTTGGTTTTGGTGATGCGATTATTATTGGAATTTCCCAAGCCATTGCTATTCTGCCTGGTATTTCGCGTTCCGGAGCTACCATTTCTACCTCTGTTTTGCTTGGGGTTGACAGGGGGCGAGCCGCTCGATTTTCTTTCTTGATGGTGGTTCCACTCATTTTTGGCAAAATTGCTAAAGACCTGATGAGTGGAGAAGCTGAGTGGAGCGGAGCATCTTCTGGTGTTTATGTAGCTGGGTTTATTGCGGCCTTCGTTTTTGGGTTTTTTGCCTGTAAAGCGATGATTACATTGGTAAAGAAGAGTAAGCTTCGATATTTCGCTTATTATTGCTTTGTCGTGGGATTTGCGGCCATCGTTTATACATTGATTACGGAATAAATTGTTTTTCTAATCGTTAGATATTCAATAAAACTTAATGTCATGAGCATTTCAAAACACCCAATTTTTTTAGCGATATCAGCCATGAGCTTTTTGCTGAGCTCTTGCACGGCAGTGTATTTTGAAAGTCCGGTGCCTCAAAACGCTAGAACCATGAGCACTTTTCCGGCAGAGCTCCTTGGCGTTTATGTGAGTGATGATGAGGAATTGGACAATATTGTAATTAGTCCTGAATCCTATCAATCAGGAGATATAAACGGCATACTAGGCGAAAATGCTGTATTAAAACCCTATCAGGAATATTGGGTTTTAAACCAGGAAGCAGGCGAAGGTCAAAATGTTTACACTGTTTTTCTTGGGAAGTTTGACCTTAAGTCCAATCGCCTAGAGGTATTTTATCTGAACCTTTCTGAAGATTTGGAGCGCCAGCAAAAGCTAAAGGAAATTACAAAAGTTGAAGATATTTTTGCTGCGGATGGAACACTTGAGGCCGTTAAGATTAATCCAACGGATCAAGAGTTTAAAGCCATTGTTGAAGGGGATCTGTTTTTGCCTTACGGCACTTATACCAAACAGTAGTTTTTTGCTTTTATGCGATTACCTTGGCGTAATTAGCAGAAACATTATTCCAATTCAAAATACTCATAAAGGCCGACACATAGTCGGCTCTTTTGTTTTGATAGTTGAGGTAATACGCGTGTTCCCAAACATCGATTCCCAAAATAGGTTGTCCTTTTTGTTCGGCGAGTTTAGTCATCAGCGGATTATCCTGATTAGGAGTTGAAGAAATAAAGAGCTTTTTGTTGGCATCCACACTCAGCCAAGCCCATCCAGAGCCAAAACGAGTGGTTGCGGCTTTACTGAAATCTTCTGCAAATTTCTCGACGCTGCCAAAAGTAGAGGTAATGGCATCAAGCAAAGCACCTTCAGGCGCATTTCCGCCTCCTGGGGCTATAATTTGCCAATACAGGCTGTGATTATAATGTCCACCCCCGTTATTACGTATGGCAGTTTCTTGATCTGAAACGGCAGCTAGAATTTCTTCGATTTGCATTCCGCCAAATGCTTTGTTTTCTGCCAGTGCCAAATTCAAATTCTTCACATAAGCGGCATGATGCTTACCGTGATGAATTTCCATTGTCATGGCGTCAATGGATGGTTTAAGCGCATTAAAAGCATACCCAAGTGCCGGCCAAAGGAATTCTACAGGAGGAAGATTGTTTTCTTCGGAAGTATCTTTTGCTTCTGCTTTATCCGACTCTGGCTGGTTACAAGCAATCATTGGGCTTATTGCGATGCCGGCACCAAGGATACCAGAAAGGCGCAGAAATTCTCTTTTATTCATGTCGGAAATGGATATATGAATGGCTAATATGCGAATAAAGTACAGTAATAGCAAGTGATTTCGGGAAAGGGGATATGGAATTATCAGAATCCACGTTATTTGATTAAGAGAATCAACACAAGGCTGTGCGCAGATCCTTGTGAACTAAAATTCTGGCCTGTGTTTTGACTGTAATTTCGCATCCAGCCCATGAAACGAATTTTCCGCATCGGACTTAAAGTGTTGGCCATTTTTTTTGGCTCAATACTCGTTACCGGATTGTGCGTTCAATTCTTCTTTGCCGATGAAGTTAAGTCGTTTGCTCTTCAGCAGGTTCAAGCTCAACTGAAGAGTAAAATGAACATAGGTAAAGTTGATTTTAGTTTGTGGCGACACTTTCCGCGAGCCTCAGTGGATTTAAATGATGTTTTAATTGAAGACACTTTTGGCTTGGGAGATACATTACTTTATGCAGATAGACTTTCACTTGCATTTAATATTATAGACTTATTCGCCGGTAATTACACCGTTAACTACATTGGCGCTGAAGCAGCCATCATTAACCTGAAGATTAAATCCGACGGAACCGACAATTACCACTTTTGGAATGAAGCAACGGACAGCTTGCCTCCAAAGAATTTCCGGTTTCATATTCAAGAGTTGGAACTGGAAGATTCGAAAATCAATTATTCAGATCTACAAAATGATGTATTTATAAGTTCTGATCTTGGAGATGTTGGTCTTGAAGGCTCTTTTTCAGAAGAGATTAAAAAAATTGGTATTCAAGGAAATCTCGAATTAAGAAGATTGCAACTGGCGGGAAGTTCTTATTTGAAAGGGGAAGAATTGGAAATAGACGCTGAATTGGAGATCAGTGAAAATGGCAATCGAATTCGTATTTCAAACACGGATCTTGAATTGCGGGGCACTGAAGTGCGATTGGATGGGAATTGGAATAATGGACGGGCAAACATTAACATCAGAACGAGTTCAGCCAACAAGGATATTCTGTATGCTATTTTACCCGATTTGATGAGTAAAATGGAAGCGGACTATTTGCTTGAAGGCATTTTTAGTTTTGATGGAGCATATACTGGCAAAGGATCTGCGCAAAGGTTGACTGGGCAAATTGAGCTTTCGGGAGCACAGCTTCAACACAAGGAAAGCGGAGAGCGACTGAGCGGCATTCAAAGTACTGCTGAACTTAATTCAACTCAGGATAAAACGAGTATTCGCTTGTTTGAGACTACAGGAAAATTCAGAAATGGAAAAGTGCAAGTTGCCGGAACTTTTGAGTTTACGGAACAAACATATATGGACATCCAACTTGTAGCTGACATTGAATTAGAAGAAGCGAAGGAGTTTTTTGCATTAGACACACTTGAACAATTTTCAGGGAGTTTAACTGCTGATATTAAGTACAAAGGATTTATTGATAAAGAGGGTTGGAGCGCACAAAATTTAAGAGAGGCAGAGATTAATGGAAGATTGGTATTGAAGGAAGCCCAATTTAAACTCAAAGGAAATAAGAACACTTTAAGCAATTTGGCAGCTACTTTTGTTTTGATAGATGGTAATGCGGCTGTTCAGGGCTTAAGTGCTTCAATTGGCTCTAATTCTTTTGAGGCGGAGGGAATGATGCGAAACCTTCTGCCGTATCTACTAGATCCCACTGCAACACTGACCATAGAAACCAGTTTTAAATCAGAAAGGATTGATTTGGTTGAGTTTTTGTCGGAAGAGCAGTCATCAGACGGCAATAGTTTTGCCCTCAAAATGCCTGAGAATGTGAATTGCAATTTGAACCTTCAATTGAAGGAATTGCGGTTTAAGGAGTTTGTGGCGAGTGATGTTGAGGGGATTGTTCGATTGTTCAATGGGGAACTTCGGATGCACCCCGTAAGTTTTAAAACCGCGGGAGGTGTTTTTTTGGCAGATTTCACACTGAGGAAGAAAGCTAATTCGGAGCATTTTACT
>JBDNHP010000347.1:0-2153 GCA_041688765.1 Flavobacteriales bacterium | reverse complement strand
CCACTGCTTAGGATCACCATGATTTTGTCTTCAGCCCTAAAATCGCCAAGATATCGACCGCGGCTATCAGCATTGAGTCGTTTTATGGTCTCATCATAATAGATTTGACGCGCCCCTAATGTAGAAATACCTTTTTCCTTAAGTTCAACTTTTCGGACCGGATAGCGCGAAATGATATTTCCCTGAGCAGCTCGACCTTTGATTGCATGAACGGCAAAATCAACATCAAATTTGAGTTTGCGCAATCGCTGCAAAGGTTTTAGAATGATGCTCACAACTTCAGCTTCTCCATTCGGATTTGCACTGAAATAAAGCAACTCTGAGCCATTAGTTCCCTTTGTAATAGGGTATTCTTTGTCGCGGGTGATGGCAGTAACCGGAAAGCGTTTCATATACACTTTCCCCTGTTTGCCATCACGATAAATGCAATTGTAAATGGTTCTGTCGTCGCCTTTTTTCCAGACTTGAGCATGAATGATACCTTTACCTACAAAAGCTTTTTGAGAAACTTTTGTAACTAGCATAGTTCCATCATTTCTGAAAACGATCACATCATCGATATCGGAACAATCGCTAATAAACTCGCCTTCTCCTCTTTTCAAACCTGTGCCAATAAATCCTTCTTCCTTATTAACGTAAAGCTTTTCATTCGCTACAGCTACGCCAGTGCGATCAATGGTATCAAATGGCTTAATCTCCGTTTTACGCTCCCTGCCTTTGCCATAGCGCTCTTTGAGATCTTTGAAATAAGCAATAGTGTATTCTGTGAGATTATTGAGATCATTGGTTAATTCAACGATTGCTCCTTCCAAGGAACGAATTTTTTCATCTGCTTTAAAAGCATCAAATCTCGAAATACGCTTGATTTTAATTTCGGTCAATCTCGCTACATCCTCGTCTGTTACAACGCGCATCAGTTTCTTCACATGAGGCTTTAAACCTTTGTGAATAGTGGCAATAATAGCTTCCCAGGTTTCGCATTCTTCAATGTTCCGATAGATGCGCTTTTCGATGAATATTTTCTCCAATGAAGAAAAATGCCACTGCTCTTCCATCTCCGACTTTCTGATTTCGAGTTCCTGACGCAGTAAATCCTTGGTTCGCTCCGTAGAAATCTTCAGCATTTCAGTTACTCCAACAAATCGGGGTCTGTCATTCTCAATTACACAGGCATTTGGCGCAATGCTTACTTCGCAATCAGAAAAAGCATAAAGCGCATCGATGGTTTTGTCAGGAGAAACTCCAGCAGCTAAATGAACAACGATTTCAACGTGTTCTGCGGTATTATCTTCAATTTTCCGGACTTTTATTTTCCCTTTTTCATTCGCTTTCAAGATAGAATCGATGAGGGAGCTTGTAGTAGTTCCGAATGGAATATCATTAATAATCAGCGTTTTGTTATCTTCCTTCCTGATTTTTGCCCTAACCCTAACCCTGCTGCCTCTGAGTCCATCATTGTAAGCGCTTGGATCCATCATTCCACCCGTAGGAAAATCAGGATAAATACTGGCTTTTTTGCCTTTTAGAATATCGATGCTCGCATCAATCAGTTCTATAAAATTGTGAGGCAGAATTTTACAAGCCAATCCAACTGCAATTCCTTCAGCCCCTTGTGCTAAAAGCAATGGAAACTTAACGGGTAAGGTTCTCGGTTCCTTTCCTCTGCCATCATAAGAAAGCAGCCATTGAGTTACTTTAGGATTGAATAAAACATCTTTACTGAATTTACTCAGCCTTACCTCAATATATCGGGGAGCCGCAGCGCGGTCGCCGGTGTAAATATTACCCCAGTTTCCCTGAATATCCAGTAATATATTTTTTTGTCCCACCTGCACCATCGCATCACCAATAGAGGCATCGCCATGCGGGTGATATTTCATGGTGTTACCAATTACGTTGGCCACTTTATGGAATCGTCCATCCTCCAGCTCGTACAATGAGTGTAGGATACGCCTTTGCACGGGTTTCAAACCATCATGCAAATGCGGAACTGCCCTCTCAAGTATTACGTATGACGCATAATCCAGGAACCACTCATTGTACATTCCTGAAACCTGCACCACATTTTGCAACTGATGGTCTTTTCCATCACCTGCATCTGTTCCGAACTCGTTATCGTTCTCTTCTATTTCTTCAGACATACCTAGTAAAAT
>JBDNHP010000346.1:0-2292 GCA_041688765.1 Flavobacteriales bacterium | reverse complement strand
GTAGCGGGCTGAGGTTCGGTGTTAGAAGATGGGTTGGTTATGCAGTACTGGTTCTCATCCAGAGGACTGAAGTCCTCTGTTACAAAATGTGCCATTCCTACGGAATTGGTTTTCATGCGGCGGGCTGAGGCTCGGTGTTAGAAGATGGGTCATATCTACGGAATTGGTTTTCATGCGGCGGACTGAGGATCGGTGTTAGAAGATGGGTCATATCTACGGAATTGGTTATTGGTTTTCAATGTTAGTAGTTTGTTCGAAGGGTAATTGAAGAACATGCTACCCTTCACTCCCATCGAAAAGGTATGATTCTGGCTGAATTCAAGTTCCACTGCATCCTTAAGCTTTTTTCAAAATCTTAAATTGTTGATTATCAATCTTAAAGTTTTTGATCAAAATTGTATTTCTATAAACGTTATTAATCGCTTATAGAGCTAACAATCAATTATATAGCGTTATATTCAGAGGCGATAATGCAGAATAACCGTCAGCGTAAACGGCTTTCTGATCTTAAATGCTTCGCTTTTGACAGGATGCGAGGCCCCAGGTTATGAATATTCATGTTTCCATGACTAAACCAGAAAGGCTTGACTAGTCCTTAATGCTCACCTTTCCAAAATTTCACTATTCAGCAATTAAACTATTTGTAAAGGAGAGAACATTCGAAATTCCTACCAAAAAGATATCCGGCTAACTCATCATGAGCTTCCGACCAAATAATTGCAAATTTCATTGGGAGAATCTGCTGTAGGCGAAAGATAGAAATTTTAGACCCTATTTTTTGTATGCTTTCAATTGCTGAATCTGCTTTTGAGTGGGGAAAGTGCAGATGATGAATTACTAAAATTGATTTAATATGATTAGTCATTAACAAAATTGAGAAGTATAATTATTACAGTATTATTGCGTTTAATTACCGTTAAACCTTATACATGGAAATCAATTATCCTTGGTTGTTTGTTGTCGGAATACTGTTAATTCTGTTATTGCTCTATTGGCGATTGAAAGATCTAATAGTGCTGCCAGGGCAATGGCAACAAGTAGATGGCACCATAGTAAATTGGATGAGCCGAGAAGAAAAAGGAAAGCGCTTTTTTCATCCCATGATCGAGTTTAAGACCTTGGAAGGCAGCAAAACACAATACAGAGCAGATGATCATTCGGAAAATGTTCCCATGTATGCTATTGGAACGAAGGTTATCGTAAAATACAATAAGAAGAATCCTAAGCAGGTGAAGACTATTTATCCTAAGAAAAAGCAATAAAGTTTCCTAGTTTTCTTCCTCTTCTGCAGAAAAGAGTGAATTAAGCAAATCAGTAAAAGCAAAAGACGCTCCTACAATGTGCTTGCTGATTAATGAATATTCAGAACAGCCATGAAGTACAAACTCCATATATAGAGTCTTCAAAGATGGGTCAAGTCCAGGGTTGTATTTCTTCACTAAATCTGCCAATCCCTTAATTTCCTCCAATTTAGATTTATAGTCGCGATCTGCATCGTCGATTCCCAATTCCATTTCTTTGGTGTTGAACCATGTTATGATATTCTGATAAGGGTTTTCAACTTTTTTACGCTTTATAAATTCGGGATCAGGAAAAATTTGTGGGAACTTCTTTCGGATGCACTGAGAAATAAGATGAAGCGCTACATTTCTGGGACCTTCCTGTTCTCCTTCATATACCAATTCGATTTTTCCGATGATAGCAGGAACCACTCCCATAAGATCAGATATTCTTGCTTGCCCTGATGATTCGCCATTGAGGATCATTCTTCGTTCAATCGTGCTCACTAGATTTTCATAAGCTGTAATGCTCATTCGGGCAGAAACCCCACTTTTCTGGTCAATAAATTCTGATTCGCGGGCCTCGAACGCAATTTGCTCAAGTAAATCGGCTACCAGATTGGGAACTACAATCTTTTTACGTTGATCATCGGTCAGCTTTACCTCTTGTTTGGTAATGGCTGAGGCTTGCTCAATGGATAATGGATAATGCGTTAGAATTTGGCTTTGAATGCGATCTTTTAGCGGAGTGATAATTGCTCCTCTGTTTGTATAGTCTTCGGGATTAGCGGTAAACACAAACTGAATATCAAGTGGTAAACGCAGCATAAATCCCCTAATCTGAATATCGCCTTCCTGTAAAATATTGAACAGTGAAACTTGAATACGGGGTTGTAAATCGGGCAATTCATTAATCACAAAAATGCATCTGTTAGATCGGGGAACCAATCCAAAATGTATCACCCGTTGATCAGAGTAATCGAGTTTGAGATTGGCTGCCTTAATGGGATCC
>JBDNHP010000345.1:0-11180 GCA_041688765.1 Flavobacteriales bacterium | reverse complement strand
TCATTTTATTAATTTTTTAATAACATTAATGGATGTAATCTACTATTCTTGAGTGTATCGAACTGCATTTTCTAGTCTTTGTGAGCGAAAAATGATTTTCCAAAAGATCTCTCATTGCGTTTTACAATTTAGTTACAGTTTCTAGCATCGTGGGAATTAATTCTGAAACAGTGGGATGAGGCTGTACAGAGTCTCTTACCACTTCATAACTCGCCCCTGCATACATCATATTTATAAAACTGCTAATGATTTCATCGCCTCCTACTCCTAAAACTGTAGCTCCAAGTATTTTCTTTGTTTCTGCATCAATCACCACGCTCATATAGCCGTTGGTTTCTCCCTTTTCTTTGGCACGGGAAATTCGGCTAAATGATCTATGACCGACCAATACATTTAATCCCTTTTCCTTTGCCTCTTTCGTTGTTATGCCCACTCTGCCAAGTGGTGGATCTACAAATAAACCGTAGGTTAAGATTCGATCAGAAACTTTTCGATTTTTTCCTTCATATTTATTTTCTGCAATGATTTCATAATCGTTATACGCTGTATGTGTAAATGTTCCTTTGCCATTGCAATCACCCAATGCATAAATACCTGGGACATTAGTTTCTAAATAATCATTCACTTCTATAAAGCCTTGTGAATTGGTTGTCACTCCGGTTTTATCGAGTTGCAAAAGGTCGGTATTAGGTCTTCTACCTACGGCAAGCAAAAGGTGACTGCCACGAAGCTCAATTGGGCCATCCACGGAGCAATTTACCTGTACAGAAATACTTGAGTCTTCATTTAATTTACCCGACAAGCACTTTGATCTCAATCTGAACTCCACGCCATCGGCCTGCATAAATTGCTGAATAGTGCGGCAGGTTTCTTCGTCCTCACGGCCAATGATACTATCGCTTTGTTCTATGATGGTTACTTTGCTGCCAAATCGGCTAAACATTTGACCAAACTCCAACCCTATATAGCTTCCACCAACAATAAGTAAATGTTCGGGCAATTCTTCCAATTCCAAAATGGACTGATTGTTAAGATAAGGTACGTTTATATATCCTTCGGGAATAATTGGACGACCTCCTACATTGATGTATATTTTTTCTGCAGTAAGCAATTCACCGTTCACTGAAACTACTTTATGGCTTGTGAAACTTGCCAAACCATGGTAATAGGTAATATTTTCATTTTTTTCTATCCCAGCAGCAATGCCATTTACAGAGTTTTGGATCAATGTATCTTTTCGATTTTTAATTTTATTCAAATCCGCACGAACACCATCTGGGATGAGAATACCTAGTTCTTCCCCGTGCATCGCTTCCCACATTCTGCGGGCACTTGCAACGTAAGATTTGGTAGGTGTGCAACCTACATTCAGACAAGTGCCACCTAAATGCTCCTTTTCTATAAAAGCAACTTTTTTGCCTTTTGAAGAAAGTTTAAAGACTAATGGTGTTCCGGCTTGGCCTGAGCCAATTATAATGGCATCAAATTTCATCATTTTCATTAAATATTATTTGATCTTATCACAATAGAACTACTCAAAGTGCGATGTACAGGACATTTGGCTGCAATTTCTATGAGTCTAGCTTTTTGTTCTACTGTTAAATCACCGATGAGTTTTATCTCTTTTTTTATGATATCGATTTTACTACCTGTGCTTTCAGGCTGATTGCTATCTAAAGAATATTCCTTATTATGAGATAGGTATGTATAAACTTCTTTTAGTGACCAACCTTTCTGTTCAGCGTAAATTTTCAAGGTCATATTGGTGCAAGCTCCTAAGGCTGCGCAGAGTAATTCATAAGGCGCAAGTCCTAGATCATTTCCACCTAAACTTTCAGGTTCATCCGCAATTACTGTATGTGTCCCATCCGATATTTGAGTAGTGAATGCATCCTCCAATACTAAATGAGCTACGACTTGCGCATAAAGTGGATGTAGAATTTCCTCCTCTTGAATTTCAACATAACGCCCCACCCATGTGGCAATGCTTTTTGCGACATAAGTGCTATCAGCTCTTCGACTTAGTAAATGATCGGCTCCATCCAAACTTAAAAAACTCTTCGGATGATGCGCCCAGTGGTAGATTTTAGCAGCGTTTTCTATCCCTACAATCGTGTCTTGTGGACTGTGTAAAATTAGTATCGGTTTTCTTAAATCAGCAACTATGCTTGATAAATCGTGGTTATTAAGGTCATCCACAAATGTTTTACCGATTCGAAATGGTCTTCCGTCTATCTCAATATCCCCATAGCCCTTTTGCTCTATTTGCGGCAAAGCTTCTGCTATCAAGTGGCTTACGTGGCTTACGTCTGATGGTGCTCCAATGGTGGCTAGTGCCAAAATATCATCTAACTGACTAGCGGCAACAATAGCTGCTGCACCTCCTAACGAATGCCCAATGAGGATACTAGGTGATTTATAATGATCTCTTAAGAAGTTGTTTACACAAATAAGATCGTCTACATTGTGCGAAAAATTAGTTTCGGCAAATACTCCTTCGCTGCTACCCAAGCCCGTAAAATCAAACCGAAGTACACCAAATCCATAATTACTGAGCTCTCTGCTAATGTTTCTAACAATAGACAGTTGACTACTACACGTGAAACAATGGGCAAAAATACAGTAATGATTTACTTTACTATTAATGGGCAAATCAAGCACAGCGTGGATGCGCTCCTCATTTTTATTAATAATATCTAATTTTAAAGATTTCATTTTTAGATTTTAACTATGGCCCAATATTCGACGAAGACATCGGAAAAGTGCACAAAACCTTGTTTGTTTTGAGTTACAGTTTTTTTTACATGCATTGTTGGGCCAGTTCTATTTTCATCTATATTGCGGATTCTCGAATTCCCAACGCTCTCCATCATCCCATTCTTTGCGGGAATTCCCATAATTAGGGTAACCACTACTTGACTTTAACATAGATGCCAAGTGAAGTAAATTATAAGTCATAAAGGTAATATTTCTATTGGTAAAATCGCTTTCAAAACCAATTGGCGTTGTTAATTTTTTCCCCTTCCATTCCTTGTCGCCATAGCTCGGGCCTGGGCCCACTTCTCCAATCCAGCCACAATCCGCCTGTGGAGGAATTGAATACCCAACGTGTTGTAGAGCATACAATATACCCATCGCGCAATGCTTTACTCCATCCTCATTACCGGTAATTATACACCCTCCTACTTTACCATAAAAAATATATTGACCCTTATGATTGGTTTTGCTACTCATAGCGTATAGCCTTTCGATTAATTTTTGAGCTACGGAAGACTTTTCACCAAGCCAAATAGGTGTTCCCACAATGAGAATATCCGATTCTATTATTCTCTTGAATAAGGAAGGCCACTCGTCTATCTCCCAACCATATTCAGTCATATCTGCATATACTCCACTAGCTACTTGATGGTCAATTAACCTAATTTCATCAATCCTGACTTTTTCTTTAAGCATTATTGCTTTGGAAACTTCCATTAAGGATGCTGTATGACTATTTTCTGGCGATTTTTTCAAAGTACAATTGACATAGACTACACTCAAATTTTCAAAATCTATATTTTTCATAATTAACTTAATTAATTAACTATAAGATGCAAGTGCTTTCTCGATTTGGTAATTGCTTAATCATATTATCCAAATCTCCATTTCTGACTGATTTTTTGTCGGTTAAACTTGTGTCTCCTTGAAACACAGTATGCATCTAAGATTTCATTTAGGGGGATGTCCTTTCCTGTTTTCCAAAACAAATTCTTAAATGGCATTTGTATAAAAAATCCTATCAGCTTTTACTGCTTTTTTTCATGTTTCGGTATCGTGGGTCAGATTTGAAGACAAGAAATTCGATTCTTTAAAGCTACATTCAGCCGGTATCTCACCAAACGCTTTATGCACAGTTTATTTTGTAATTGACATGATGTGCAGCTAAGGTGAGGAACTTGATGCTTTAAATCCTTACATAATTTTGGAAATAAATTACGTATTTACTAATTTAGGAAAAGGAAGTCAACTTCCTTTTTACCATTCCAATATCAAAAACCGTGTCCCGAACAAAATTAATTTGCTTGTCGTGATAAAAGTTAGAGTAACAAATATGTATGAGTATATTAATTTCGCCAAAATAATTTACGCTGTTCACATTTTGTTTTTCGCAACATGAAACAGCCATTTTGCGCACATAATAACCTTCCACATGAAAGTCAACCTTGTACTTTCCTGCAGAATATAATCAGATGAGTTGACGTCTGTATTGTAAAAGGTTATGTCGTAAACAGCAATATTCAATTCAAAAGCTTCAGGTTGCGGGAGGTAATTCGTTCTATCAAAAAAAATTGCTGTCGTAAGCATTCTGATTAAAATCAATGTCCCTATTTTCAATACTGTCGAATTCAATATGTTGCATAACGTTTGATGGTATAGTGCGTGTTGTTGGTATTACCACACGATTTCCTAACAGTTTAAACCGACATTATTTTTAAGAGTAAAAAAGTTTCGAAAACTTATAAAGCCAGCATGTACTAAACGATGAGTGGTGCAACCATCATTTATTTATTAAACAAGCATTGCTTTTCTAAAATATCGAGATCATGTTTCAATTTGATTGACAATTCGGCTCTATTGAAGGCATACTTTGAATATTGAATTGCTGCTGCTTTAATTTCTGCATGATTTATCGTTTCTAGAGAAATAAATGCTTTTTGCAATCGCAACATTACTTCTATATACTCTGCACCATCTCTAGAAATAGACCTGAACGAATCATCAAAAAAATCGTCCATCGAGATTTGTGGAACTTCTATACAATCATAAAGTACTTTACTTTCTGTGCTATTTTCAATCTCATCATTCCATAAAAAAAGGAGTCTCTCATGGCTACAAATAACTTGGACGGCAGTTCCAGGGTCATTAATTCCTGTAGATAATGCTCTACTGGCAATTTCTGATAATGCAATTAACGCAAAACGAGGGTCGTCATCAAATGATCTTGTATGAGCAACGTGAATGGCACCATTAATCTTTTGAGTCACTTTACTCATATCAACATATTGACTAGTGCGAATGAATGCAATAACAGAATTATCATGAATAAATTTACCAGGAAGACAATTAAGTCGAATTTTTAAGCCCATCTTCTTTGATAATTTCTGTAAAGCATCCGTATCTATATATTGAACATATCCAATGGACTCACCAAACACTGATTTTCCATCTGGGAATGCACCAGTTACTGGAAGAGCATACAGAAAAGGATTTTTAATGTGGCTGGATAAAGATTTTCTGGCAACTGCTTCTACCTGCATTATGGTATACTCCAATCTTCCTAATCTTGAAATACTGTCAACCCACCTTAAGAAGGTGAGTATGACTACAACAAAGAATAATAAAGTGATTAAGAAAAGAATAAATTTACCCGCTTTGTTATAATAACCATTATCCATAGCAACTGTAGCAACAATGCTGAATATGAATGCGCCCATGAACGCAGAAAGAGCATACTGAGACACATCATCTGTGATTACAATCTTGAACGATCTTGGAGTTGCATTGGTACTTGCCGAGGAGTAAGCTGAAAGCATCGATGCAACAGCAAATATTGAGATAACCAACATGCTGGTGGATAGAACATCTAAAAGTCCTTCAATCGATTCTAACTTTATAACAGGAACAAAATCGTTCAATCGAGTCTCATCAGCTTGATGTGCGATAAGTGCAGCAACCACAGAAAGTAAACAAAAAACCAAAGGTCTAAACCATAGATGTTGTCGAATCCTTTTGAAATAAATGATGATTTTTTTTTCATAGTTAGTATTAATAATTGAGTCTTAAGATGATGCGTAACAATGTTTTTAGTTAGCGCATTAAGCGTTTTGTATATTCAAATCCGGCTGCTATTTCAGAACATAGCACAGGAATTCCACATTTAAATATACAAACTTAGACCATATTCCCAATCAAAGCTAAAATGTTCTTGAAACAAGAATGAACTCCTATCGGAAATCCGCTGCTATATGCCATTTATTTGTCAAAGGAAATCTCTTGCTTTCAGATTTTGTCCCGCAAGCCAGAATCTTCAAGTTATACATTTTTTTCCAGTTCATTCTCGTTTTGCAAGGGTGAGCCATAATACGCTGCTAAGTTAAAATACCCACCTTTTACTAAAATATTTTAGCCGCTATCTGACGGTGGTGATGTACAACAGAAATTATTAAACAAGTTGAGCAGTTTGCTGAACTACTATAATACTGAACGAAGCACTGAACCTCAACTTTTGACTAGATCTAATGATTGGGCGCATTAAACTATTCTGCTTTCTAAAATATTCAATTCATTGAATATAAACTCAATATTAGCTTTTACACACATCAATATTTAACAAAACACTTTACTTGCGTATCAATTTGAACTGCGTATATTCCACTTTCCAAATGAGAAACATCAAGTGTGCTTAAAGCTGAATTAACCATGGTTTCCATAACAATTTTCCCGTCCAAATCATAAACCCTTAACAAAGTTGGATTTTTAAACATTTTATAATCCAAATTAATTACGAAACTAACAGGATTCGGATAAACAGTAAACTGATTCCAATCAACTAATTCTGAATCTATATTCAAGGAAACACAGCTTTGAAGATTGCCATAATTCTCAATGGCATCAAATATTTCTTGCTCAACAGTGTAAAATACAGAATAGTCGTTAGTTTGATAACCAACGCCCACACCGTTTGTTATAAATACAAATCCAACTTTACGTGTAGTGTCATAATAAGCATCACTCACTAATCCATAGGCTTCACCGGTATGGCCAAACATTGATGAACTTTCTGGCAATACAATGTCATTCCCAAGTGTAGAAGTTATCCTGTGAATTCCTAAACCCCAACTTAAGAAAAGTCCGTAGTAATTATTTCCATTACTTCCGTTATATGACCAATTTTCAGCACTCATGGAAGCAGTGCTAGTAGGATTGAGCAATGGCGTAGGACAGAACTCGGGATCGTTTAAGCACATAAAAATCGTGGCTAAATCTTGGGCAGAACATCTTAATCCCCCTTGTGGACCAAATCTGCCACCATTAGTCCCAGGCAAATATCCAACCAAATTGGTAAATACCGGTTGAATACCTTGAAAGTCATCCACCTGAGGTGTCCAAATATTATCAATTTTTCGGTATAGCACTGCCACACTGTCTATACTCTCCAGGTCATTCACATTAAATGAGGCATCAAGTCCCAATGGCTGAAAAATATTTTGCGTACAATAAACATCAAATCGCAAATCAGCAACTTTTTCAACGATTGTTCCTAGAATTACATAGTTCACATTAGAATAATTAAAATAACTACCAGGAACGGTATTGTTAAATTGGCTTCCACTATAAAAGCTACCAGTTGGAGTCAATAATTCATTTAAGTTTGGAATTGGACTGTTATTTACAGTTGCACTTAAGAATGAACTGTAAGTAGGTCCATCAATTATTGTAGAAGTGTGCGACAATAACATCCTAGGTGTTATTCCAACATTCGGATAATTTGGATTCTGCACATTGTACCCCAAAATACTAGTGATATCAGCCTCCAAATCCAAAAGATTAAGCTCAACCAACTGCATAATTGCAATGGCTGTAATTGTTTTTGAAATGCTTGCTATTCTGAACTTCGTGTTCTCACTCACGTCGAAATTTCGCTGATAGTCAGCTTTTCCAAAATAATGAGATTCAATAACTTCCGATTCGCAAAAAACAAGCACAGCACCTCCCATCATATCGTTATTTAACGCGATATTTTCAATTTGCGGAGCTAGGTTCTGCCCATTAGCGAAATGAAATGCTTGTAAAAAAATGACTGATAATATGATTATATTTTTCATTCTATATGTTTATAATTATTGTATATATATTAAAAATGTTCAACGCGATTAACAAGATGCCAATAGCGAACAACAACTTGCAAAACTGCGAGGTACTCAGCCATTTTAGCATCAAGATTGAAAAATATTTATTCTCGTTCATCCTGTTTCGAATCATCACAAAAGCTAGCAATTACAGCACATTGTCCGTTAGCCGCATTCCTTAATTTTTTATCACTTTATATGTCATACTCTGACCAGTTGTTGTTTCAATCACTAATAAATACACCGTTTTAGTATAATTTGACATATTAATCTGAAAATCTGTATACGGAATGTTTTGTTGATAAATAATCTTCCCTGTTAAATCCACCAACATTACATTTTTTATCTTTTCAGAATTCAGGGCTTTAATAAATATGTACTCACAGGTCGGATTCGGATAAACTAAAAATTGATTGTCAATTTTAATGTCATCAATTCCTGTAATTTCATAACACCCGGAATGCATATTCTCCAATATGGCTTTATACTTTGGTGCTGGAATTAAGGAAGTATCCTGGTCCATAGTTTCTAAGATTCCCCAGCTACCATAACGAGCACTTCGCAGTCCCACAAACGCAAAACTCATACATTGCAATGGCTCACTACCCACTTGCAAAGTTCTCACAAAATCGAACCATTCGTTATATAGGTTGTACATTGATGTATCTCGTTGAATGTCCAAAAGTGCTTGTTCATAAGTTGGTGTTAAGCCAAACGGATTAGGTGTAATGTGTTGACCTCCTTCATAAAATGACATTGGTAGATTTAAAGGATCAGCCAATTGCGTTTTAATTTCTTGCATCCAAACTTTTTCATTTTCATTTCGACTTTGACGAACTCTACTCGCCACATCTGTAACAGTCGCATTTTCGCCTAACGCATCTAATTCAGCTTCGAGTGATTCAGAAGATAATCCAAAATAAAAGGCAGGTGCTACTGTATCAAAACTGCCGGCTTGCATATTATTGGCAATTCGCTGACTTACATCTAACCAAGCAGTTTGCAGCCCAACAGCGCGAATCAATCGAGATAAATCATCTTGATACACAGATGTCCAGATGTCTAAACAATTTTGAATATATGGCACAATTCCCTCCGGCCAGGTTACATTTGGTATTGTACAACCATAATTAAAACACCAATTCGTTTGTCCAAACATCCAATTCCAAATTTCATTGCTATATTCAACTGTTAATTTAAGTTCTGGTTCCAATTGCTCGTGAAATAGTTGAGCCATATTAAGCATATAATCGTCATTTGCACGATGTGGCACACAGACCCAACCGTCAATATCATAATCATTCATCAATTTAATCATCATTTCATAAGGTATCCCTTTGTTGTATGACCAAGTATAATGGTCGAGTTGCGAACGATCATTCCAACTAAATCGAGTAGTGTCTTCCCAAGTATAACTATCGGGCTGTCCCCAATTGTTAGTTGCTCCCCAATCCATAAAACGAATTGTTTTAAAAATCAATAACTTATCTATCCAAACAGGGTTAAATGGATTCGTTTGATAAGTATTTTCATACTCGCTTTTTACAATTCTAATATTTCGAACGGGCTCTGAAATGTTAGAGCTTTCAATTTTCATTTCAAGTATATTACCAACTGGATAATCGAAATCAAAAGTATAGCGATTAGCCGACGTTAGTGTTAAATTTGAATGCCCACCCCAAAAAGCAAGACTTCCTGTGCCATCGAAAAGAACAACATATTGTCCGGGACTCCAACCATCTGTTATTGCCCAAATGGTAGCAACATTTTGCGTGAAAACTCTGTTTGGAATTGTTTGCGGTAAATGTGTAGGATAACCGTCGGGTCTGAAACTCATACTATCAGCAGCTTCCGTGTTAAATGGGCCTCCATTTGGATTATTAGCGTCTTTTGAATACCATTCTCTACAGTTTTTCATCATATCAACAAATGGAAGTTCTGTCCCATAATCGGCAAGTCCTCCTATGTTTATACCGATATCCAATTTGCAGCTATCTGCCAATTGAGCATTTACAGTTATGCCTTTCAGAAAATATGAAAATAAGATTATTAAAAATAATTTTTTCATATTATGAATTTGTTCTGAATCTTTACTGCTGTTAACGTCATACGACAAAACTTCGATATTTTACTAAGTCCAAGGTACACAATTGAGCGCTAACCAGCAAAAAGTGGAACATAATTACTGTTGTCACTTGGGAGGCAAAGACTGGTGCGGCTAACAAATTTGTCCGCGATTTCTTTACAATCCTTTTAAGTCAATATATTTCGAAACGAACCATTCAAGTTCGTCACATGACTAGGATTTTTCGCAGATTTTCGCAGACCGAAGCCACTATAATAAACAAGATACTCAAGAGGTATTTCCTTCCTGATTTCCGCAGATTAGTGTATTTCTGCAAGCGTTTGAAAACGACTAAGCTCTCAACATATAATTACTTAGCTGAATTCCAATAACTTAACTCATTTCAATTTTAGCTCCTCAACATAATCTCTATAAATTAAGCCCTGAATCTATATTCATACATACATAGCTTTAACTTTGAACGCTGCACATCGTTATGGAAATAAAATATAATTCTGATGACCCCGCTGCAATTGCTTCGCGGTTTGTAAATAATACTTCTTGTAATGTATTCCTCACTGGAAATGCAGGGACAGGAAAAACAACTTTTCTCAAGTATATAATCGAACATACTTTTAAAAAGACTGCTACAGTAGCACCCACTGGGATTGCCGCACTTAACGCCGGCGGTGTGACTATTCACAGCATGTTTCAGATTCCATTCGGCACATTTGTACCCGTAAAAAAAGTGCAACTCGATTCCCGACACTACGGACAAATCCACGATAATGACTCTTTGTTGAAGCATATTCAAATGCATGATTCAAAGCGAAGACTGATCCGCGAACTAGAATTGTTGATCGTTGATGAAGTGAGTATGCTTCGCGCAGATTTACTGGATGCCATTGATTTCATTCTTCGGGTAGTACGGAAAAGATCAGACGCTTTTGGCGGAGTGCAATTATTATTCATCGGCGACATGCTGCAACTCCCACCGGTAGTGAAAGATGACGATTGGATGGTTTTAAGTAAATACTATAAAAGCGCTTACTTTTTTGATGCTCTGGTACTAAAGACCAATCCACTTATTTATCTAGAACTGGAGAAGATTTACCGACAGCAAGATCGTAGATTCATCGATCTGCTCAACAATTTGCGCAATAATTTCATCACTCCCGAAGATCGCATTTTACTCAATCAATACTACAAACCCGGCTACGAACCTC
>JBDNHP010000034.1:0-6955 GCA_041688765.1 Flavobacteriales bacterium | reverse complement strand
GTAGAAATGCCCTGGTTTCCTTACTCCAAGCCGGATGCGAACTAAGTAGGAAATCTAAAGAAGGCTCAAGGAATGGGAATTTTGTAGGTGGTATCAT
Organism: Flavobacteriales bacterium; assembly: GCA_041688765.1. GTDB lineage: Bacteria > Bacteroidota > Bacteroidia > Flavobacteriales_D > Sanyastnellaceae > JBDNHP01. Next base: position 6,858 of record JBDNHP010000034.1, on the reverse strand, counting down.
GTTCATTTTTGGGCTTGTCTCTGATCGAAATGAATCAACTATGTTTAACAAAACGATGAAACCTCAGAAAACCGCATCCTTATCAAATTTAAACAGGCTTCATCACTTCAACAATAAGTGCATTCCTATCCAGCTTTGGATAACAAAGCAATGTCTAATTCATCTTTTTGAATAACCAAAAATTTAACTCCCTTGTTTCTTCTTTGATCCTTTTGTAACAGATGTAAGATGACTCCCTTCGACTTGGAATCCTTCTTTCGTCTAAATATCCCAAAAGATACCAAAAAGCCATTTGGATCAACTGATAATGAGGTATTTAGAGCCGTAATATATTGTATATAAACTTGTTGAATTTTATAATTTTATCGTGTGCAGAAAACAGAATATTTTGTACTTGAGTGTGTAAAATCTCCGCGCATTCATTGCCTTTCTTTTGCGCCTTTAGCAATACTAAACCAAATTATCCAAAGTTCCAACCCTCATCAAGCCCAAGCTATCATCCCAAAAATTATACTCATATAAGTCCAAATAAATGTGAATAATACATGCATGAATGTTTCAAATACCTTTCCTTTCCAAAGCTGTGGAGAGTAAACAAACAATTGAAATATCAATCGTATAAACCAAAATATGCTTAAGCCACCTGCAATCACTTTTCCGAATTCACTGCGGATTAATTCATAAGAATAAAAAATACATAAAATACCTATCATCAGCAGCAACAGCGCGATGAAGAATGTATGAACCTGAATCATCTGTCGGTTCAATAAACTCAAGTGATTCAGTTCCGTTTTCCAATTAAAGCGCTTTGGAAAAAATAGATGCATTGATACGAGTATAATCAATACAGTTCCAATAATATTAAGATGCAATTCCATTCTTCCGAAGAATAAAAATAGTTATCCAATGAGTCCATTTTCTTTGATCAATAATGCTCAGATTTGATGATTTAAAGGCCCTAATCCAAGCTCTTCTTGACCAAAAATGCATGAATCCCGGGCCATAAGCCAAAAAATTGGGAATGTCCCGTAAATGTTCAACCAGAACAATTTTGCCATCCGATTTGAGCACTCGGTTTAGCTCTACAAAAAACCGATTGCGTTCTTGTTCATCTCTAATTTCATGAGCCGTAAATATCAGGAAAATAGCGTCGATACTATTATCACTAATATTCAAATATTCAGTAGAAATGGACTGAGAAGATACGCTGCTATTATGTCTCCCAGCTTTTGCAATACGCAGTGATCTTTCCGTATGCTTCTCGGAATTATAAAAATCCAAAACATCGAAACGTGCTATTGGGAATTTTGCTTTCAACAGAGCTGAAGTTTCGTCATAACCTGCATGGATATTAAGAAAATGCCCGTCATCTCTGATTCCACGATCATCAAGATAGGACAGCTTATATAAGCCTGAGTAGTCATAAACATACCAGGAACTCAGCAGCGATGCCAAACTAAAATAAACGCTAACTATTAAACCGAATTGTAGCGCTATAAGCAATGTCCCTTCCACAAAGAATAAGGCAATTGACAATGTAATTACAAGTCCAAATGCCAATAGGTAAAAATGCAAATTATATCGCAGTATTTTGATCATACCCTTCATACTTCAACCAATTGCTCTATTTTGCCTTTTTTCCAAGAATAGGGAACATTTTTAACCATAAATGCACTGGCTAGTTGGGCATCAAAACCGTGCAAATATGGTATTTTATAATTTAATATTTCCACAGGCTCTGGATTCCAGTTTTCTCGAACACCTTCAATAATCAAAATTTCATTTTTTAGCTGATCTACAGAAAATGTGAAGGGCAGAGGTCCAGCAAATCTTCTTGCTTCTTTCCAACTCGGAAAAACCGATCCATCTGGAAGTACAATCTCTTCCCCTTTTTCTCTGAAAATGATCTCCATATCTGACAATTCCGATCTAATATATCCTATATTATTCTTGTACTCTAAGCTGACATCTGAAGTACGATATTGGTATCGCGTAAAGATTTTACCTAAGTATTTCATAAGCTCTTTATCGGTTTGTGATTGAAGAATATAGAGTCCTCTAAGTCGCTTGTTATTTATGTTTATATATTTAGAAAATATTCGGTATCCTGTTAGATAGAAATCTTGTCCTAAAAAGGCAGGAAAAAAGACTGGCCTTAGACCGTTACATTTCACAATTGCAATGGCTAAAAACGCATGCTTTTCATCAAATGTATCGGGCAGGAGAGGGGCGGGCAATCGTTTAATGGCTTGGTCTTTTGGGATTGAAAAAGTTAAAACCAATGAGAAGTCGAAATGGGCTCGAACAGCAAATGGCTGGCTCTTGAAAAATGCCCATAATCCTATTGGCTTTGTTTTGAAATGATATTCATTCCAATAGATTATTACACTAAGCCCTATTGCAAATAGCAGATTGAATTTCCCAAATATCAGCAAGTCAGGAACCACAATGAATTCGATGATATTCATGGTCAATATCAAAACGATTTGCATCAAAGCAGAAAGGCGTCCATAGATTCCGATCAATACCCAAATAGAAATAAGAACTTCTCCTGTTCCAATAAGTTTTGTGATCAGATTTGCATGTTCTTTTCCTAGGATATGAGCTACTATTTCAGTATGTCTGGGAACCAGATCTAAGAGTTTGAACAAGAAACCATTGATGAACCATACAAGAAATAAAAGAATCAAAATCATCCATTTAAGCCGTTTAAAAGACAAATGATGTTCAGGTCTCATACTCATTTTATAAGGATGGTTTATTGTTCCAAAGCTGGTTTAACTCATTTATACTTCCTTCCCAACTAAAGGTAGATTGCACATATTCTTTTCCTCTTGAAGCAATGGTATTCTGCAGCTCTGAATCCTTCAATAGGCGAACGCAAGCTTGTGCAATTTCAGAGTTTGTATTTCCAATCAGAATATGAGTTCCAGATGAGGCTTTAAGAGCGTTGTTTGCAAGGTCTGAAGTTACACATGGCAGTCCCATGCTCATAGCTTCTAAAAGTTTGTTTTGAAGCCCCGAGCCTAACCACATTGGGGCGACAAATACCTTGGCAGAAGAATAGGCGCTGCGAATATCAGGTATCCAACCAGAAATTACTACATTTTCAGAAGCAGCTTTGATAATTGACGCCGCAGGATTTGTACCGGCAATTAGCAATCGAGTTTCGGGTAACGTTTTTCTGATTTCAGGCAATATTTTATAGATTAATGTAAGTGCTGCTTCAATATTGGGCGGATAACTCATATTGCCAGTGAAAACTAAATCATATTCCGGAATACAAGAAATTTCGCTGAAATAATCTTTATCAATTCCATTCGGAATGACCGCAATTCTCTTACTCTCGCTATGATAAATGAAACCTTTATCCTGATTGGAAATTATGGTGTGATAATCGAAATAGTCAAAAATCAAATGCTCGTAACCTGCAAGTCTTTGGCACTCAGCTTTTATAAAGAATTTCATTATTCCTGATGAGCCTGTAATTCTGCGCTGATAGCCCTTGCTGAGGGCATCCATGTAGTCGATAGTCTTTTTATGATGCAAATAATTCTTGATGTATTCGGATGTTCTGATCATTTGACAATACAAATGATCAGGTTTAAAATCTGAAATTAATTGATCGATTTTCTTCCTTGCTTGATTCTGATAAAAATAATGCACCTGAAAAGGCTTGGAGGAAAACAATGCGGTAAAGAGTCGGAATGCGATATTAACTTTGTATAGCGGAATAATTTCTACATGCTGAACTATTTTATTTAATTCAGTTAATGCATCCGCGTTTGGTTTTCTATCACTCAAACAACATAAAAATACTTCATTACTTTTTGCGAGTTCTCGGGCCTGATGGTATGCCCTCAGTTTGTCGCCTTTATCAAGCGGCCAAGGAACCCGAGAAAAAATCATGAATAATCTCATTTTTTACTAATGCTCTTATAAAAATCGAGTATCTTCGAAATTAATATTCTGTTGTCATAATTGGCTTCAACATTCGCTCTTGCGAACTTCCCAATCCGGTTAAGCAATGCTCTATCGGATTGCAAATTTTTGATCTGATTGCTAAAATCAGATGCGTTTTCGGCTAAAATAATGTCTTTATTATCTTCACAAATGATCCCCTCAGCTCCAATGGCGGTGCTCAAAACCGTTTTGCCCAAGGCCATTGCCTCTATGATTTTAACACGCATTCCTCCGGCAGATAAAAGTGGTACCACCATCACATCATAAGCCGACATAAAAGAATAAGCGTCTTTTACTTCTCCATAAATATGAACGTTAGAATACTCACTATTCAAAAGTATTTCAGGCATGTTCCTGCCAGCTAGATGCAATTGCGTGCTTGGACACATTCTAAGCACTTCAGGCCATATCTCTTCTAAAAACCAATAAATCCCTTCTACATTGGGTGCCCAATCCATTGCTCCGATATGAAACAAATTGATTTCTTCATTTATCCCTCCATTTACAGGAATATATTTTTCAGGATCTACTCCAAAAGGCACTGTAATCAAGGGTTTCTGCAAGCCCAACTCTTCATATTTTTTTGCGTCTTCAGAACTTATGGCTACAATTCCATCAACACTGCGCATGGCATTAAGTTCTGTTTCCTTCAGTTTCTTGGCGAGATAATTCAAATAGGCTCTTCTAGCAAAATTTCCTGCACCTAGCGCCATTCGTTCCCAAATAATATATTCAAGATTATGACTTCGCAAAATAATTCTGGCTTTTGAATATCGTCTGATTGTCCCTGTATATGGACTCATAAATAGACTTTCCAGAATAATGAGATCATATTCATTTTGCTGCAGAGTTCTCACAATTTTTAAATCCATGTCAGGTGAAAAGAACCTGCTAATGTTATAGCTATCTTGCGTTACCAAACTCGAAAATGCATCAACCATATTTATTTTTGTGTCAATAAATACAGCTTCAATATCTGTTTTATCAATGTAATCCGAATCAATTTCTTCTAAATCAAATCCGTGCTTTTGAGTAAAAACAGTTAGAATTTTTAATTGATTTCCTTGTTCAAGCAATCCCATCGAAACCTGATGCATAGCCAAACAGCCTCCGTCTTTTGGAGGGAATGGTGGCTTATGGCACAATTGAAGAATTCTCATCCCCGCTTTCTTTTCAATTTAATGAAATTCTTAATTCTGTTAAATATTATGGTATAAGCCTCCTTGTCCATAATTCCGCTATCGTTGGCAGCTTTCTTGGTCAGAAAGAGGCCTAGAGGTAGCAAAATGAAGGTACTCATCCACATGCCGAACCAAGGCTCCAGGGTTCCTGAACGAATCATTTTTTCACCTGTTATGGTGATCATGTAGTAAATAACAAATAGGAGTATAGCAAATACTGTTGGCAAGCCTAAGCCTCCCTTTCGAATGATGGCTCCAAGGGGAGCTCCAATAAAGAACAATACGATGCATGCGAATGAAAAAAAGAATTTTCGATGCCATTCTATCTTGTGACGATCGGCATATTTTAATTTGTTATCTATATCAACTTTGCTGCGTTCAATAAATGATTTTGCTTTTCTGGCAAAATCTCTGCCTACACTAATAGCCCGTCGCTTTTGAACGAGACTTAATTTATCATAAAAATAGGATTCATTTATTCTGGATGCAGCTTCAAAGTCCAGTGTATCGCGAGTAATACTGATATTTGCTCGCATATATTCTATCATCTCATTCTCACTCTTTGCAGCGCGGATGTATATGGAGTCGATGGCCGTTTCGAGCTGCCCAATGCTCATCATATCATAAGAATTTGCAAAAAGATCCTCGCTTGCTTTTGAAAATTCAAAGCTCGAAAGATCCATTCTCATAATGTCTTTTTCGAATTTATTTTTAATATGTGGAAATTCCGGATTCCTTTTACTTTTTTCTGTTTGCTCGTCGTAAGAAAAACCATCAAACAATGTGAGCACTAAGAATCTCTTGTCGGCCGTTTGTTCCATGATGCCTCTTTTGGCACGGATTACGGTCTTATTTCCTTTTTCCTGTGAGCGATGATCATAAATGAGCACATCCTCCAATTCATTTCCTTCTTTGGATTTCTTTTTAACTCGTATGCTAAAGCCATCAATTCCATTGTAGAACTGACCGTCTTCCAGGTTGAAAGCTGGCCTTTGTTCGGCGACGCTATAAAGCAATGACTTGAACTTGAGATTTGCAATTGGCCACACATTATTGGCAAAATAGAAAGCGCTAAAAGCCACAATAAAAATAAACACTATGAGTGGTCTTAGTATCCTGATCAGTGAATTACCACCGGATTTCATGGCTGTGAGCTCGTAATTTTCTGCGAGATTACCCATAACCATGATAGAACTGAGCAAAATAGCAAGTGGTAAGGCCAGATTTACAAGTTTAGCCGATGCATATAACAAAAGTTCCAGAATTACAGTGTACTCCAAACCCTTGCCCATCAAGTCATCTACATACTTCCAAAGGAATTGCATCTCAAAAATAAAAAGCGCAATGAAGAAGGTCAGCACAAACGGGCCGATATAGGACTTAAGTAGGAGTAGAGTGAGCTTCTTCACAAATGTATTTCCGTAGCGTTTGCAAATATACGCTCTTAGAACTTAAGTATTTAAAGGGCCTTAATGATCTGATATACATAAGGTTAATTTTATGTATTTATTGCGTTTGGATAAAATTATGGATTGAAGTATTTCCTGATTTCGAAGAATTGTCTAGAATCTTGTCTGCGCTAATCTGCGTGATCTACGGGAAACTCTTTCTAATCTGAATGTTCAACATCTGGACGATATCTTCCAACGCAAACATCAAAAGAAAATGTCCCGTAGATTCCGCAGATTTTCTCAGAATAAAATCGGCGATAGAT
>JBDNHP010000344.1:0-3035 GCA_041688765.1 Flavobacteriales bacterium | reverse complement strand
TGCAGCGGCAGCATGTTTTGGCGTGTGGATTATATTGAGTTCTTCTGATAAAGTTTTTACAGAATTCGAAAGTGCAATGGCTACTACTAGGTATTTTTTACCTGATTCAAGTATAGTGGTCCTTAATGCTGGTTCTAAACTCAAATTTGATCCTTCATCTTATTCAGAATCACGCGAGATTGTTCTAGATGGTGAGGCCTATTTTGATGTGCGTAAAGGCAAAAAATTCTCAGTTAAAAGTGAAGGGGGCGATGTAATTGTTCATGGCACCACTTTTACAGTGAAAGGAAGAAATGAATCTTTTGAAGTAAAATGTTTCAGTGGAAAGGTGGAGGCCGTTTTAGATGGCTCTTCACAGATCTTAGGTCCCGGCGAAAAAGCATGGGCTGATGCCGGAAAATTGAACATCAAAAAATTCGACACTCAAAATTCCGAATGGAGATCAGGTGAATTCTATTTTGAAGATACTCCTCTCAATGAGGTTTTGAGAGAAATAGAACGTCAGTTTGGTGTAATCATCAAATGTGAAAATACCAGCGATAAATATTTCTCCGGCTCATTTGTTAAGTCGGATGTTAAAGAGGTATTGCAACTCGTATCCATCACTATGGGATTGGATTTGGTTGAATGTGGCCCATCCACTTTTTGCCTTAATTAACATTCTGCTTTTTTCGGGTAGGGTATTAGATCGTATTTTTGTATCAAATTAAATTAGCTCTAGCGGAATTATTTCTGAATTCCCATTGCTTAGTATAGTTAGTTTTAGTTAAGGTTTAGAGCAAGCCCCTGAAAAACGTTTCGGGGGTTTGTGTTTTTAATAACCTGTGGCTCCTATTGGTTTTCAGATTATAATCGTCTCTTTTGAAATTCTGATCAACTTAACAATTAGCCCTCCTAACTTCGTTCACATGATCAGCGAAATTAATTTTCCGATTATGCAAAATCCCTATAATAAATCCCTCTTCACATTATTTCCCGATTTTTGCAGCATGAATACTCAACAAAAGGAAATCCTACTGAACGATTTTCTATATGATTTGCCTGAAGAAAAAATAGCGAGATACCCGCTCAGCGAAAGAGATCTTTCTAAACAACTTGTATTTAAAAATAACAACATAATTCACGATCAATTTCGGAATTTATCTTCACATCTTGATGCCCATGATCTGCTGGTTATTAATGAAACCAAGGTTATTAAAGCAAGATTGAAATTTAAAAAATCTACTGGAGGAAGTGTAGAAGTATTTTGTTTACATCCTCTTAAATCGCTGGATCCTTCGGAAAGTCTTAGTTCTAAAAGTGGAATTGAATGGGTTTGTTTAATCAAAGGAGGGAAAAGGTGGAAGGATGAAATTCTAAGTTTGAGATTGAATATTGATGGGGATCAAAATATTAATTTATTCGCTAAAGTAGTTCACAAAAGCGAAATGCACAGCATAGTCCGCTTCGAATGGGATTCTGCAAATTATGTTTTTGCAGATATTCTTTTCTATTCCGGAGCTGTTCCAATCCCACCTTATCTTAAGCGGGAAGCGGAGTCTGTGGATGAGTCGAGGTACCAAACAGTATTTGCTTCTATTGCTGGCTCAGTGGCCGCTCCAACCGCTGGTTTACATTTTACAGATGCAATTTTAAATGAGCTCTCTGCAAAAGGAGTTAAACGCGCAAAATTGTTGTTACATGTGGGTGCTGGGACTTTTAAACCTATCCAATCAGAAAATGTGTTGCATCATGAAATGCATGATGAAAGTTTTTCTATAAATACTCAAGCTCTGAGGGACTTACTTCAGGCTAAAGGCAAAATTATTCCGGTTGGAACCACTGCCATGCGAACTTTGGAAAGTCTTTATCAATTGGCGATGCGACATGCCCTTAGCAATTCCGGATGGAAAAATGGAGTTCTCGCACAACATGAAATATATCAATCTTCTCTTTCTAGAAATGAATTGATCCAAACTCTTATTGATTTGTCAGAAAAGGAGGGGGGGGTGCTCAAAGGTCAAACCGGAATTATGATCAGCCCAGGCTATTCTTTCGGCTTTTGTGATGGACTTATTACCAATTTTCATCAACCGGGCAGCACTCTCATTTTGTTGGTGGCTGCTTTTGTAGGGCCAATTTGGAGAAGCATTTATAACGAAGCATTATCGAATAATTACCGCTTTCTCAGTTATGGTGATAGTTCATTGCTGTTGCCTTAATTGATGTTTGGCTAATACAAAAGAGGCTGTCCATTACGGACAGCCTCTTCTGTTTTACAATAATTAATTCCAATTACGGACAATAAGTACCAAATACAGCCAAGAGCAATAATAGATCTGCTGTGTTGATGATATAGTCATTATTGATGTCTTCAGGACATGAAACATTCACAAACACACATTCCTGATCAATAGGATCCCAGTAATAATAATCAGGGCACTGATCATAATCGCAGGTGCCATCGTCTATGGTAGCATTAGGATTGTAATTTGCGGCCTCCGGATAAGTACATCCACTGATAACAGTCAAGTTACATGATCCATCGTCATACGTAGCAGCAGGATTATAATTATTCGCTGCCGGATCAGTACATCCGATGTAAACGCATGTACCATCATTGATCTGCGCAAATGGGTAGTAGTTAATCGCTGCCGGATCAGTACATCCTTCCAAATCAGGACATGCGCCGAGTAAACATGAACCATCATCCACATTGGCAGAAGCATCGAAGTTTGGAGCGCCAGGATAGGTACAACCAGGGAAAATACAAGATCCATCTTCTAGATCGGCATTTGCATTAAAGTTGGCTGCTTCAGAGTCCGTGCAACCTATAACAACACAAGAGCCATCATTAGTGGTAGCTGCCGGATTGTAATTGTCCGCTATATCATCGGTACATCCAAGAATACAAAGTGGTGCATCTATAAATGAAATAATCACTAAACCATTGCCTGAATTAACACCGGCAAGATTCACCTGATTATTTCCGGCATTGAAAGAACCTCCGCCTCCGCCATTACCTCCACCTCCGTAGTTACCTCCACCACCTGAGT
>JBDNHP010000343.1:0-4320 GCA_041688765.1 Flavobacteriales bacterium | reverse complement strand
GCAAAAGCACTTTGCTCAAAACGATAATGGCTTTGATTGAACCACTATCGGGACACGTTAATATTTTTGGAAAAGGACTCGACGAAGTAAGATCAAAAGTGAGTTATGTGCCTCAACGTGAATCGGTTGATTGGGATTTTCCGGCGAGTGTGCTGGATGTCGTTTTGATGGGTAGATACATGAAGAAGTCTTCGTTCATGGGAGCATATTCCAAAACGGATGTAGAAATTGCGAAATCAGCCTTGGAAAGGGTAGGAATGGACACTTTTCAAAATCGGCAAATATCAAAGCTCAGTGGTGGTCAGCAACAACGCGTTTTTATGGCACGAGCTATTGCTCAGGATGCCGATTTCTATTTGATGGATGAGCCCTTTGCAGGTGTTGACGCGGCTTCCGAAAGACTGATAATGGATGTTTTACTGAGTATTCGTGATAGCGGGAAATCATTACTGATCGTTCATCATGATTTACATACCGCCAGAGATTATTTCGATTGGGTGGTGATGCTGAATACCAGATTGGTGGCTGCGGGACCGAAAGATGAAATTTTCACGGAGAAAAATTTGCAAGAAGCCTATGGAGGAAAGCTTACCGTGCTTTCTCAACTTGCACATCTGGTAAAAGACCGCGATTTTCCAGTTCGAGAAAAACCAAGAACAAAGAAATAGCATGTTCAGGGATCCGAATGCGATGATTGTATTGGCCGGAGTGCTTTTGTTAGCCTTCAGTTCAGGATTGGTAGGCACTTTCACTTTTCTCCGAAAACGAGCTTTGGTGGGTGATGCAGTTGCACACTCTATTTTACCAGGCGTTTGTTTGGCTTTCATGATTGGTGATTCCCGAAACATGTTATATCTCATGCTAGGAGCTTTAATTGCAGGCTGGCTTTCACTCTTTTCCATGGATGTTATTCTGCGAAAATCCAAAATCAAATCTGATACAGCAACTGCTTTAGTCTTAAGTGTTTTTTTCGCTGCCGGTATATTTCTTCTTACCATTATTCAACAAAGTGGAAAAGGAGCTCAATCCGGATTGGATCAATTTTTATTTGGAAAGGCCGCCGCTATGCTTCCTCAAGATGTGTTGGTATTTGCTATTTCCTCGATAAGCATTGTACTCTTGATTTTCATTTTTTACAAGCCTTTCAAAATCGTTTCATTTAATGCTGATTATGGTAGAAGCATCGGAATGAAAGTTGGGGCCTATGAATTCTTACTTTCCACCTTAACGGTATTGGCCGTTGCTAGTGGGATACAGGCGGTGGGAGTGGTGCTTATGGCGGCTTTGTTAATTACACCGGCAGCGGCAGCGCGTTTTTGGACAGATCGCTTGTCATACATGCTTATTATTTCTGCTGTAATGGCCATGATCTCTGCTTTTTTGGGTACTTGGATCAGCTACACCAGTAGCGGAATGCCTACCGGTCCGTGGATTATCATGGTTTTATCAGTAATTGCGGTATTATCCATATTTATAGCTCCAAAAACCGGAATACTTGCAAAATTCCTGCAAGCAAGACGGAATTCCAATAAGATACTTTTGGAAAATGCGTTGAAATCATTTTACCTAGCAGGAGAAAAAGTCAATAATTTCAAGATCCAGAAAACCGAAATTCAATGGCAATCCATTTGCAATTTAAATGGTGCTGTATTGACTAAAGTATTGCGAAAATTGAATCGTATGAAATTATTGCTGAAGCTTGGTGAAGCTTGGCAACTTAGCGATTCTGGAATTGAAGAAAGCAAGAGAATTGTGCGATTACATCGACTTTGGGAATTGTATCTGAATCAACGATTGAACCTTAAACCTGATCATGTGCACGAAGGAGCAGAAGCTATGGAACATTTGATAACTCCAGAATTGGAGGCTCTTCTGAGCAAAGAACTCGGCAATCCTGAACTTGATCCGCATAATAGTCAAATACCCTATTCAACAAAACCATGACTGCTTTTTGGATCATATTAGCAGGCTCCTTGGTAGCAGTTTCTTGTGCACTCTTAGGTACATTCCTAATTCTGCGAAGAATGGCAATGGTTGGTGATGCCATTTCGCATTCCGTTTTACCCGGAATTGTAATTGCCTATCTTATTTCTGACGATCGATCAGGATGGGTTTTGCTTACAGGTGCTGCACTTACTGGGGTTCTGGCCTCACTGCTCATAGAATGGTTTCATCGCAAAGCAAGAATTCAAAGCGATGCCTCCATCGGAATCACATTTACTTGGTTATTCGCAATTGGTGTAATTTTAATCAGCAAATATGCCGGTGATATTGATCTCGATCAGGAATGTGTTTTGTATGGAGAAATCGCCTATTTGCCGCTCAGCACCATAGTTACAGAATCAGGCTACAGCTTTGGGCCAACCGGAATTTGGATTCTTTTACTTAATTTAATCCTTGTTTTATTATTTGTTATTTTGGGCTATAGAGGATTACAAATCACCACCTTCGATCCTTCATTTGCGGCGGCAATGGGCATTTCAACGGCATTTTGGCATTATGGATTAATGTCGGCAGTATCGCTAACCACCGTTTTTTCATTTGAATCCGTTGGAGCAATTTTAGTTTTGGCATTTTTGGTTGTTCCGGCTGCAACGGCTTATTTGCTAACAGAAAAGCTCCGCAGCATGTTAATTCTTGCATCCCTATTTGGCGTAATGGCATCTACCGGTGGATACTATTTGGCACTGTGGTTTGATGGTTCAATAGCAGCCGCAATGGCCCTTTTATCAGGCGGTATTTTTGCTTTGATATTCATTTTTGCGCCAAAGCAAGGTATCATTTTTAAATATCTGCGTTCAGAAAAGTTGCTTTCAGGAAAAAGTCTTTCAGCTCAGGAATTTCCTTTGAACAAACATAAATTTTAGACCATGGCCATTTCTCAGAATGAAGAAAACTATTTGAAAGCCATTTTGCATTTGCAACTAACTCAGGGAAATGATCTTCGTGTTTCTACCAACGCTATTGCCAAATCCTTGGGTATTCAGGCCGCTTCAGTTACAGAAATGATGAAGAAATTGGCTTCAGCAGGTTTGATAGAATATGAGAAATACCAAGGAGTTTCGCTGAGCAAAAAAGGATGGAAATTGGGCTCTAGCATAATACGGAAGCATCGACTGTGGGAGACCTTTTTGGTAGAGAAGCTGGGATATGATTGGGCTGATGTGCATGTTATTGCGGAGCAATTGGAACATGTTCAAAGCGACAGTCTGATCAATAAATTGGATGAATTTTTGGGATTTCCTCAAATTGATCCTCATGGCGATCCTATTCCAGATCAAGAAGGAAATTTCCCTCAAATAGAGCAGTTCAAAATCTCTTCAATGAAACTTGGAGAAGTTGCGCAAGTGAGCAGCGTGTCGGATGATTCAGCTCCATTCCTGGCTTATTTGCAACATTTAAAAATTAATATCGGAACTTCGATCGAAACAATTGCTTTTGAGCAATATGACCGTTCTATTGAAGTGTTAATCGATGGGAAAAACCAACGATTAAGTGCTGAAGTGGCTGAATGTATTATGGTAAGATACCGAACAGAAAAGATTTAATTTCCATTTTTGGCTCCTTCGTAATAACAATTGAGAATGGAGTCCATTTCTTGTTTCCCCTCTGCTATGGCCATGGCTTTATTCCAGGTGCTTTTATCTAACATTTCTGCTAAAGGTTGCTTTACATCATCTAAATGACTCATGGCAATGAGCAGTAGTTTATCCCAAGTTTTATGGTACCTCAAGAGGTCATCAGGGTAAACAACTCTGCGTTTGGAGCCTTCGGGTAATGCTCGAAATGGTCGGTCTATATTGAGATATCCGTAATCATCTGTCAATTCTTCACCCGGACGAATATCACGAATGGCGATTTCAAAATCATAGGCAGTAGTGAGGCAATTTGATTTAAAACTGTGATTAACATATCGGGAATGATCCCAGCAAAGCACAAAATTGCCTTTGTTATTTCTAAAACAGTAAGTATCCAAAATTTCCTGATAAGCAGGGCTCATTTTTGAGATTTGGGCTGGGGTAAATTCCCTGTCGAGTTTGTCAAGAACCCAAGTTATGGTGCCTTTTGGGATAAATTCTCGTGCTACCACACCGTAGCCAATTTCTGCACTAATGAAGCGCAATTCAGTACTTGGATGAATCATGTAAAGTTAGAAAACTGGAGGTCTGATGATAGGTTCTTGCCAAACGGAATTTTAAGCCTTTTGTAAAGCAAGATTCGCAAAAAAAAACTGGAGTAGAAAGGAATTGTGAAAATTTTTATTCTCTGATAATCAGAGGTTTAATCCTTGTTAGTGGCTTCAATCATTGGCGCTTGCTC
>JBDNHP010000342.1:0-13366 GCA_041688765.1 Flavobacteriales bacterium | reverse complement strand
GCATCTTGAATGGATAACGCGGGACCTTACCGAAGCTTTTCGGCAGATGAATAAGGGAAGGATTTTACGATTATCCGCGGAACTTGGCCATTATGCAGGTGATGCGAGTGTTCCATTGCATACCACGGAGAACTACAATGGTCAAATGACCAATCAATATGGTATTCATGGATTTTGGGAAAGTCGCTTACCTGAACTGCTCGATGAAAACTATGATTTATACATTGGCCCAGCTGAATATGAGGATGATGTTTTGGGAAGAGCATGGGAAACCGTTATGGCAAGTCATTTAGGCGTAGATTCTGTTTTGAGATTCGAAAGAGAATTGAGCTTGGAATACCCAGAAGATTCCAAATACGTTTATGAAGAACGTGGGGCAGTTCTGATAAAAACCTATTCAAGAGAATTTAGCGATGAGTATCATCGCAGACTGAATCACATGGTGGAGCGCAGAATGCGTTCTGCTGTGAAACTCACTGCAGATCTTTGGTATACCGCATGGGTGGATGCCGGTCAGCCTGATTTGGATAAGCTACTCCAATCACCAATAGATCCTGAAATTCAGGATGAAATCGTTAAAGAGTCCAGTCAACCTGCTGATCCAGAACTGAAAAGTCGTCCTCACGACAACGAATAGTAACCTTTTACTGTTTGCTTGCGTACAATTGCACAACCAAAATTATGGTTATGCGAAAAGCATTTACAATTTTACTGATTATCGTGTCAACGGCGATAATGGCTCAGAATGAAGGAATGGTTCTTTCAGGAAATGTTGAAGAAGGTACCGTAAGGGCGCTAGAAACCCAGCACATCCGCGACCGTTTTTACAGTTTGGAAGGTGTTGAAATTGTTGTACTCAGAAATGGATTGGTAGCCAAACGAATGACTACAGACTCTAGTGGATTTTACAGATTGCAACTGGATCCTTCCGGCGTTTATGAAATCACGTTTAGCAAAATCGGATACCTCGATAAAATTGTCATTATGGATGGTTCTAAATTCCCAAATGTTTCAAAAGGCGCAATAATTCTGAATAGTGATATTGCTCTTTTCCGGGATCTTGGCCATGAAAAACTGAGGGAGTATGCAGGTTTGCCTTTTGCGAAATGCAAATATTCTAAAGGAAGGAAAGAATTTCAGTGGGATCAGATGTACTCTTTAAGTGCCCGGGAGCATTTTTACGATTTGCTGGAAGAAGCCACCATTGCGAGTTTAGGTAAAGAAAAATAGAATACAATCAAGATATTTGCTGATCGGAATGCCGGGTAAACCCGAAATTTCGATCAGTTTTTTTTATAATGGGATCACATGTTGCGCGAATTGTTTTGATCTTTGATAAATGCGAATTCTTCTGTTAGAACCATATATGAGTGGCTCTCACGCTCAATGGGCAGAGGGTTTTATGAAGCATAGCACCCATCATGTTGAGTTATTGAGTTTGCCTGGCCGACATTGGAAATGGAGAATGTATGGCGCAGGACCAGAACTTGCGCATCAATTTATGGACATGGAGTACGAACCTGAGTTAGTGTTGGCTACTGATCTGATGGATTTATCGGTGTTTTGCGGACTCAGCAGAAATAAGTTGAAAAATGTTTCCGTGGCATTGTACTTTCACGAAAACCAACTTTGCTATCCTTGGTCTAATCGAGATCCTGATACCAAATCAGGACGAAACAGACATTATGCATTTATTAATCTCCAATCTGCCATTGCTGCGGATAAAGTATTTTTCAGTTCTGCCTATCAGCGAACGAGTTTCTTAAATGCGCTGCCTGCATTTTTAAAAGCATTTCCAGATCAGCGTTTGAAATGGTCGGTTGATCAAATTGCAGAAAAATCATCTGTATTACATTTAGGAATTGAACTCGAAGAAAATTCACTTAATGGCTCATATCGAAATACAGTACCCTATATAATATGGAATCATCGCTGGGAATACGACAAAAACCCGGATCTATTTTTTAACACTCTAATTGGTTTGTCAGAAGAGGGTGTTTCATTTAAACTCATTGTTACCGGTGAGAGCTATGGTGAAGCTCCCCCTATATTTGCCGTGGCTAAAGAAAAATTAGCTCAACATATCGTACACTGGGGCTTTGCATCGAGTAGGAAGATATATTTAGAATTATTGAAACAAGCCGATATAATTCCGGTAAGCAACGAACAGGATTTTTTTGGAATCAGCGTAATTGAAGCCGTTTGGGCAGGAGCAGAGCCATTATTGCCTGAACGACTTGCATATCCCGAAATTTTTGGAGATACAACGAGCTATTACCAGGATGATGGATCATTTGTTGAGCAGTTACGCATAAAGATTTCAGAGCATTCTGCAAATGAAATTAACCAAAAAAGACTTGAACGGCTTTCCAAATTCAGTTGGAGAGAAAT
The DNA here is from genome assembly GCA_041688765.1 of Flavobacteriales bacterium. Lineage (GTDB taxonomy): Bacteria > Bacteroidota > Bacteroidia > Flavobacteriales_D > Sanyastnellaceae > JBDNHP01. The sequence continues at coordinate 10,975 of JBDNHP010000342.1, read as the reverse complement.
GATCAAAGAATGGGACAACAGCCTGTATAATACTGTTTATCGACAGATTGAATAAAGATATACGCCAAAATCGATTAATACTTATTGACAAAATCGATATTCCTCCTATGCGGATAATAAAGAACCCTGTTAATAAAATACGTCGCATTGTTGCATTCTTACAAGGTTGATATACTTACTTTCGCCGAAGAAACCCTAACAGGCTATAAACACAAAATCAAATCAAGATGAAAAAAGGACTGCTGTTTGTCGCTCTTGTCACTGTTGCATGCGGAACTGCTTCTGCGCAGCTTACAACAAGAGATAACAACGCCACCAATGTGCGTCTGGGTGCACGCCCAGTAGCTGGTGATGCTGCTCTCTGCTTCAACATTCCAATCGTTGGCCGTAGCGAAAACGATGGAAATGATGCAGGGCTGTATAATGGAAACCTGTTTGGTGCAGGCGATGTACTTACATTTAAGTACTACAACACCGATGATGTTGCTTATCGTGCCGGTATTCGTCTGAAAGCAGACAACATAGTTACCAAAGGTACAGCTGCTGACTCAACTGCGCTTACTCCACAGTTTGAGGGTGATGTAAGTGAGAATATTAAAAGAACTGTATCTCGAGAGTATGTGCTTGCTCCAGGTATTGAAAAGCACTTCAACGCTACTAACATATTTGATGTTTACGTAGGTGGTGATGTTCTTATCGGTCTTGGAAAAGACAAAACTGTAGATCAGGAAGACTATAACAATGGCGATAAGAGCTATACTACAAGAAGCACTGGAACAACAATTTTCGGTCTTGGTGGCGTAGTAGGTTTTAACGTTTTTATTGCTCAACTACCTGTAGCTGTAGGTCTTGAGTATGGCCTTTCTGGAAAATGGATCTTCGGTGGCAAAACTAAAGTTGAACGAGAAATTACTTTCGGCTCTACCAGCGAATCAGCGGAATGGATCGAGCAGGATGTTGATGGTCTTGGAAACGGCGATGCTATTCAGTATTCAGATCTTAGCCGTCGTCAGTTTAATATGGATACGAACCACAACGTGCGTTTGAATATCCATATTTTCTTCAACAGCAAGAGCGCTAACTAATTGATCGCTAACCGAGAACCATTAACACAGAACCATGAAACGATTTCTTAAATATAGCCTGCTTTTTGGAGTTGCAGCAACAGTGCTTTCATCCTGCACCATGCGGGAGAAGGCAGTTCCGTTGACTCCGATCAATGCGCAGATCATCTTCGAAATGGCTGACCTAGAGTTCATCGGTGATGTGACAGGTACTACTACTCAGTCATACGTATTCGGCATTCCTTATGGTGGTCGTTTGAACCATCGAGGTACTGCACTTAGCCAAGGCGGAATCGGCGTTGCCTTTCCTTCTAACCGCGGTTATAACAACGCACTGTATGACGCTTTGATGTCACAACCTGATGCTGATTTTATTCTGCCTGTATCTTACGAACGTACTATAGAACGACAGTTCTTAGGTCGCAAAGAGACCTTGACTTTACGTGCTAAAGCGTTCAAGATCAAGAGCAAATAATCTTATCAAACATTTATAAAAACACTTGCCCCATGGGCAAGTGTTTTTTATTTTTACCCATACTTCCATCCCAATGAAAAATCTGATCCTTTTCGCTTCCTTTGTGCTCCTTGCTTTTATTACCGCTTGTAAAAAAGATCCTGTTGGCCCTGCTATTTATGTAGAACCATCAACACTTCAAATTACATCATTACCGCTTGGCCTAACTGAATTTAGAATCAAAGTAAGTGAAGGTGATAATCCCGGCCTTAATGTACAAGTCCTCTCTAAACCAGAAAATTCGATCACCTCTACCCTACTCGATACTTCTCTTTTCGGTTCACAAGCCGATTTTTTCTACGCTTATCGTGCACCAGATTCAGGAGCTGAAGACGTAATTCTCACCTTCCGTGTTTTCGATAATGATGGCTTGATTAACTCTGTTTTAAGACGTGTGCTTATAAGCGGAAACTCATTGTTATCGCAAACTACAGGTCATTTGATTTATAGCGGTTACAATACAAGTTCAATAAACGGATTTAATATCGCTACTGCCAGCCCTTACAATCTTGCCACACTGACTGATTCTAGTTCTATCGACCTCATGGAGTTTGATCTCGAAGATGATGATGTTTTGTCTAGATCTTTGAGCTCTTACTCTGGAATAAAATTCATTCGCAATAATGATTTCAATTATGCTCAAGCCACAAATCAGAGTGCCAAAGCAAGTTTCGAATCATCAACCCCACAAAGTATCATTTCGAATATCAATAATGACGATATTCTTATCGCAAAATATGATACCCTCAATAATCGTTTCGCAGTAATCCGAATTATTGATGTGACAGATGAATCCGGAATTAATTCTGATCGATACGAATTCAACCTCAAAAAGTAAATCCGGCTGGATTAATTTTTTTAAGGGAAATAAATTTGAAGCAATTCAGTAATTTCCTTAGGACAACGCATTGGTTTGCGTGTTTCTGCATGGAGAAAAACTAAATCAGTGCTAGCCTTACAGATCAATTCGTCTGATGCGTTCCTGCATTCGTAAGCAAATGATATACGCGAAGTTGGTAATTGAAGAATACTGGTATAAATCTCCAATTCATCATCGTACTTGGCTGGTTTTAGAAAATCAATATGATAATTGAGAACCGGCAACCAAATCCCTTTTTCTTCCAATGATTTGTAATGAACCCCAAGTGTCCTGAGACATTCTACACGGGCCACCTCGAAATACTCAGCATACTTCCCGTAATAAACGAAACCCATTTGGTCGGTTTCGGCATATCTGACCCTGATTGCGACTTGAGATTTATACATTCCCTAAATATAAACAGGATTCAAGGCAATTAAAAATCAGATCAATTTTTCTTTAAGTGCCTTACTTATGGCTTCCCCAAGGGAATGCACATGAAGTTTCTCGTAGATTTTTCTAATATGAGAATTTACAGTATGGTAAGAGATATTTTCCTGAGCAGCAATCATCTTATAACTCAATCCTTCCACCAGTAAGCCTAGAATACTCTTTTCTCTTTCGGTGAGCGAATACTCATTTTTAGGTTGATTTTGCTGGAAAAACTGCAAAACCTTTGCTGCAATTATAGGCGTCATTGGAGAACCGCCACTCGCTGCCTCTCTTATGGATTCAATTATTTTTTCAGGCGAAGTCTTTTTTAACAAATAACCTGATGCGCCTGCAATGATAGAGTCAAAAACTTTGTCTTCATCTTCAAATACTGTTTGCATGAGGACAATAATATTTGGAAATGCAGATTTGATGAGCCTTGTGGCTTCGATGCCGCTAATTCCGGGCATTTCAATATCCATGAGAATAACGTTAGGCTCAGCTTTTGATAAATCTTCAATGATGTTATTGGCATCAGCCAAAGCACCTGTTAACTCCATATCGTCATACATGGACAGTAAGTACGTGAGGCTTTCCCTCCGATTAGTATTATCATCTACAATGCACACTCGAATGCCCATGCTTTTCTATTGAGAAGCAAAATTCGTCAAAATCCGCTAATTAGAATTGAAAATTAGCTACTTTCTACTCACTAAATCTTGCTATTGAGCAATAGAACTCGACTTTTGTGCCGTTATCAGGACTAGATTCCCAATGGATTTCTCCATCTAATTGACTTGCTCTTTGTCGAAGATTTTTAATACCATTTCCAAACACCACTTGCTGCGTATTAAATCCATTGCCATCATCAACGATGTACATATAGAAAATCCCATTGCTATTTCGCAGTGTTATGTGCACCATTTTTGCCTGAGCGTGCTTTACAATATTGGTAAGTGTTTCTTTAAAAATGAGATATACAATTCTTCTAAAATCTTGATTCAATACTGCGTTTGCAACAAGGTTATCCGCTTCCAATCTCCATATAATTGACGCTGCATCCAGAAATTCAGCAGCATGTGATCTCATGCGCAGAATCAAATTATGCCCGTGATCATTTTTTGGATTGATGGACCAAATAATATCACTCATCGACTCCATCATATTAGTACTGCCTGTATTGATTTTATAGAGTAAACCAGAAATTTCTTCGGGTTTCCGTTCCTGCAATTGCAATGCTGCTCCGCTATAAATTCTGATGCTTGAGAGAGATGCTCCAATATCATCATGCAAATCAGCGGCAATTCTATTTCTTTCTTCAAAAACAGCTTCCATTCTTCGTTTCAGCACTTGCAATTCATTATTTTTTTCCTGATCGAGAATTTCCTGTTTGTGCTTGAGGGCTGTAAGTTTTTGCTTTTGTCTGAAAGTAGTATATCCTACTAAACTGATAAGTAATAGAGCAAGGAAGAGAATAGATCCAATAATAATCACGTATTGTTGATTTATAAGCTCTTGTTCTTTGAGCTGGGCTCCTTGTTTGGCTATGAGAAGATTCTCGTTTTTCTTAAAAAACTCTTGTAAAATAAGAAGCTGCTGACTTTGTTGTTTGGCAAAGGTGCTTTGCTGAAGCGATAACAATTGTCGGAGCATTAGTCCGGCTCGCTCGTTGAGTCGATGATCCAGACAAATACTACTTGCAATTCTCAAAAATTCCAATCTCGCATAATCAGTAATTAACTCATTATCAATAAGTTTAAGTCCAAGGTCATGATATTGCTGAATGCTATCTTTCTCGTTTTTCATAGAAAAAGCTTTCAGCATAGTACTATATGTCAATTCTATAACATCAATATGATTGGAGTTTTTGAGATAAGTCAAGCCCGACCTTAACATATCCAGTGCTTCATCGGGCTTATTCTTTAGCAGCAATGCCTCGGCGATATTCCAATCAATGATAGCCAATCCCCTATTCCGGTTCTTTTTTAGCGCTTCAGGCTGCGCTAACCGACTATAATATATAGCGCTATCGGCTTGATTCATTTTCAAAAAGCATTCAGCCAAATTAGTAAGAGCATGATACTGATAACTGAGATAATCCTTATCTAATGAGGGAGATAGCAGTTTTACACTTACTACAAAACGCTCTTTTGCAGTTTCTAGTTGATTGAGATTTAGAAAAAACAATCCACAAAGATTTTCTACGCTACCTATTAAGGTATCATTTTCCAATTTGCTCGCAATTTCTCTCGCCCTCAATGCACTATTCAATCCCAAATCGAACAGGGCATTATAATACATAATCTCCGATTCGTAACAGTGTACAAAATACAATTCCCTATCTGTCAGGGAATATTCTCCAGAAGTAAACAATCTGCTAATCACAGCCTGAGCAGCATCATACCTGCTATTATTCATATAATACGTAGCAGAATCAAGCATAAGTGTAATTTCCGATCTTAGTCCGGGCGGAGAATCTTCAATCTCTGACGCAAATAAATGGCAGTTGATGATGAACATCAAAGACAGACAACAAATGCTCTTCATTTTGAATACCCCGATTTGAACGATATCACAATAATAGATAAACATGCTCAATGGCATCGAAATAAAAAGTAATTAACTACCTATATTTGGTTTTTGCCATTTGAGGCGAAAAATGTTAATAAGCCTGAAAGCGATTTAAGCGGATCGATTAAGGTCAATAATGAGATGAAATCAAAGCACTCAACTTGCTCTTTTTGAATGTAATGAGAAAAGGATGTTATGATTATAGTTGGAACATATTTGAATGCTGCGTCAATTGCGGAACTTGAATAAAACGTTCAGAAGAAAAAAAAACATAATAATCAAGCCCTATTCGTTTTTTTTTTCATCTTTTTATTCAAATATTTGTTCGCTCCTAACCGAAGCCTTGGATATTCATTTAAGAAGTCCCGCTAGCAGAATTTATTTATTTAACGATTAACTCTTTAGAATTTAAGAATGAGCAAGGATCATCACCAGATCTGGAGCAGTTGTCTTGAGATTATCAAAGACAATATCAGTCATCAGGCATTTAAAACCTGGTTTGAACCCATTAAACCGGTGAAGCTGGATAATAGCGTCCTTACGATCCAAGTTCCCTCACAATTCTTCTATGAATGGTTGGAAGAGCATTACATCGACCTACTCAAGAAGATTATTAAGAAGGAACTCGGAGCGGAAGGGCGGTTAGAGTACAGTATCATAATGGAGAACAATTACAATAACTCCAATCCTTACACCGTAAAAGTTCCAACCAGTAATACAAAAGCGATTAAAAACGCGGCTGTGAATTTCCCTATGGATCCCAGCACTACGCAGATTAAAAATCCTTTTGTTATTCCAGGCTTGCGTAAACTGAACATCGACTCCAATTTAAACCCGAATTATTCCTTCGACAATTTTGTTGAAGGGGAATGCAATCGACTCGTTCGATCTGCAGGATTTGCTGTAGCTAATAAACCAGGAGGAACTGCCTTTAATCCTCTCCTTATATACGGAGGAGTTGGTTTGGGCAAAACTCACTTGGGACATGCTATTGGTATCGAAATCAAAAACAAGTTTCCTGAGAAAACCGTTTTATACGTTTCTTCCGAAAAATTCACTCTTCAATTCATCGATGCAGTTAAAAACAATTGCGTAAATGATTTTAGCCATTTCTATCAAATGATAGAAGTGCTTATTATTGATGATGTGCAATTCTTCTCCGGAAAAGAAAAAACGCAGGATGTGTTTTTCCATATTTTCAATCATCTGCATCAAACCGGAAAACAAATCGTTCTTACCAGCGATAAGCCACCGGTTGAAATGCAGGGAATGGAACAGCGATTGCTCTCGCGTTTCAAATGGGGACTTAGTGCAGATTTGCAAGCGCCTTCACTCGAAACGCGCATCGCGATTCTCGAAAAGAAAATGTATGCCGATGGTATCGAACTACCTAAAGAAGTGGTTGAATATTTGGCTTACAGCATCACCACTAATGTGCGTGAACTTGAAGGTGCTCTTATTTCGCTTATCGCTCAATCATCGCTCAACAAAAAATCCATTACTCTGGATCTTGCTAAGCAAATGATTGATAAATTTGTGAAGAATACAGCCCGCGAAGTTTCCATTGACTACATTCAGAAAGTTGTTTGTGACTATTTCGACCTTCCTATTGAGCTTCTGAAATCGAAAACTCGTAAACGTGAAATCGTTCAGGCGCGACAAATTGCTATGTATTTTGCAAAGAAGATGACTAAATCTTCTCTTGCCAGCATAGGAATGCATTGTGGTGGAAAAGACCATGCTACTGTTTTGCATGCTTGTCGTACCGTAAACAATCTTCAAGAAACGGATAAACATTTTAGAAAATATCTGGAGGATCTAGAAAAGAAACTCAGCATTAACTAATCTACCCACCTATTCATATTGACCCGGTCTGCAGGCATGAAAATGATCACAGACCGGGTTAGTTTTTTTAGCACTTTCGATTATGACAAAAGTATTGTTGGTTTGTTTGGGAAATATTTGTCGCTCACCAATGGCTGAAGGAATTCTCAGACATCGAGCACAAGAATTACATATTCCGCTTGAAACCGATTCCAGTGGAACAAGCGGTTTCCATCAAGGTGAAAAACCAGATGCTCGTGCGATCGAAACTTTGAAAGAAAAAGGAATTGATATAAACGATTTGCATTCAAGACCATTTACTACCATCGATTTCGAAAACTTCGACTATATTCTTGTAATGGATGAATTAAACTACAATGATGTTCAAAAGATGAGTTCCGATCCGATGCAAATGCAAAAAGTAAAACTGATTATGGAATATGCTCCAAATCTCGGCATTAACATCGTTCCTGATCCTTATTTTGGTAGCCAAAATGAATTTGAAGAAGTATATGAATTACTTGATGTTGCTTGTAGAAATTTCTTAGTCAGTTTAAAATGAGTACAAACGGAAAGCTATATCTAATTCCAAGTCTTTTGGCCGAATTAGATGCCAGAGAGGAATGTCCTCCATCAATGATTGCAAAAATCAAAGGGATCCGACATTTTGTTGTAGAGAGCGAAAGAGAATCTCGTCGTTTTTTGCGGAATTTAATTCGTGATTTCGATATTGACGGATCTAATTTTGAATTATTAAATGAACATTCTGATTATAAAGGAATACGATCTTTATTAAAACCATTGCGAAGTGGTTTTGATGTGGGCTTGGTTAGCGATGCAGGTTGTCCAGCGATTGCGGATCCGGGTGCTGATTTGGTGCAGGAAGCTCATCTTTCGGGCTTCACAGTAATTCCTATTGTTGGAGGTTCTTCTATTTTGATGACCCTCATGGCAAGTGGATTTAATGGACAAAAATTCTGTTTTCACGGCTATTTACCAAAAGATAATGTTGATCGGGTTCGCTTTATCCGTGATGCTGAAAATGATTGTAGAAAGCATAATTACACTCAGCTTTTTATGGATACCCCATACAGAAATAAGCAGGTTTATGATGAATTAATTAAAACATGTGAAAATGACACTTTGCTCTGTATTGCATCAGAAATTACCGGCGTAACGGAGTTTATTAAAACAATGAGTATTGCCGATTGGAAAAAAGCGGGCTGTCCGGATATTCACAAAAAACCGAGCATGTTTGCCTTGGGCAATTATTATGGGTCGTTTGGGAGGAGGTGATTTTTAATAGGGTCTCTCTCATTAAGTGTAAGTCAGTTTGGCTATAGACTTATCCTGTTTTCAAATACAATACCGTATAGGTATCTGTAATAGTCCAATTCCGTATTACTCCATTGGTCTATAACAGCCACTCCAACAGCATTTACCAATCTTTCATATAAAATGTTTTGGACTATATTATACGTAGATTTGGTATAACATCTAGCATCGAGAAATACCATTTCACTTTTTCAGCATTTCAAATAGAAAACAAAAACGGCAGTCACAGATTGATATTATCAGAATGTTTGCTCGCACTGCTAATACTTTTTCAGTTAAACTCAAAAAATTTTTCCGCAATACTACCAGGCCGGACATGGCTTTGCCCCTCTTCCACCGCTTCTTCTCGCACCCCCGCTGCTTCTTGCTTCCCTGCCTTTACACGATGCCTTGCTGAAGATAGAATACTTCAAATGGAAATAAATATCGGTACCATAAATATCTTGCCCGCCAAAAAGTAAATTCCCCACTTTGTCTGAACCAATAATGATGCTGTTTAATCGCAGCATTAATCCGAATGAAGGGTATTTGTACTCTCTTAAAACCAGCGGCAAACTACATTCAAATCTTTTGCGTTCGAAGCGTGGGATGAATGCTAGTTGATTCATTCTCCTCGGCCCCATTTTGCTCAATGGTGCAATACCCTGAACCAATGCCCCTCCCACATAAAATCCTCTACTTAAATGTCGATCGTACTGAACGGTTAATGCGGTAGGAAGTCCAATCCTCAATGCCATAGTTTCGGCTCCATCACCACTTACTTGAGTGCCGAATTCTGAATCGATAAGCTGAGTAATTTCTTGTAAATCGTCAGGATTTGCAGAGGCATACCCTTCCCATACCAAAGTGTCTGAAGAATCAAATTCACCGGAATAAAAATCCGGATCAAAATTGATCCTACCAATATCAATTAATGCAACACTAAATTTATCGATATACTCCAGTTTTTTGCAACCTGATGAGGAGCTGTGAGGAGTATATCCCGAAGCTCCGCCTTCCGTGCGTTTCCAGGTAATTCCTAAATCAAAACCCCAACCTCCGCCTGATCCGAAAGCGGGTTCATTTACACCGTATTTGCCCTTGATTTTAGATGTTTCTAAATTGAGCGTATCTATCACACTGTAATTCCATTCATCAATATTTAAGCCTACTCCGGCAATACCAATTAGACGTTTTATACTGATTCCTGCACTCAAAAACCCGTCATCTTGCTGACTGATAATCCGGGCATAACTCAATCCAACTTCAGCCCAAGCTAATCCTCCTGCCCTTAATCGATTTGTTTCAAATTTTTCTGTCATTTGATCAGGCCATCTGAAACCTTCTATTGCATAGTTTGCCAAATGATCAGGCATGCGGTGCATAGAGACTACGCTGCGAATGGCAGTAGTAAATCCAAATGCATTTTTCCCTAACACCACCGTTGCAGAAGGGCCCTGCACATTAGCATCAGCGTTTACAAAATAAGGACCAAAATACCTTTTGTATTGAGGCTCCGGAACATTTTCAGGGTCTTTCCAAAGCTGCGATATTCTGAATTCAGACCCAGGCATATAAATAAAATTGTTCTGTGCCGCAGCTCCTGCGCCAATGAGATGAATATCTATAAATACCCTAGAATCTGCTAAAGAGGATGGATTGAGATAAACGGAAGTGGTAGGACTGTAATTACTATTTGCAATGCCCAATTCATCCTGGCCAATCATTAAATGGCTGAACCAAAAACACGCATAAATCAGTAAAATTATTTTCAATCTCATTTCCTGCATCTGGGTTGTTTACGCAAAAAACAAATTTCAGTTTTAATTATAACTTAGAATTTACGGATTTATGAATTCCTAAATAATAAATCAGCATCGAATATGGCGGAACAATTCCCTCCACCCCTCTTTCGGCAAATGCCAAATAAGGAGGTAAGTAAATGATGAGCGAATCTCCATCCCTGCCAATTGTAGCCATCATATCAAGCCCAGGAATAGCCTGTCCCACTTGACCTCTGGCATAACACAATCCACCGGGAATACTTTTGTCGATAACCGAATCATCGAGCAAAGTTCCCGTATAATGCATACATAACATTTCGCCTTCAGCAATAGAATCGGTACCTTCACGCATTATTTTGAAATAGGCCCCTTTGTACATGGTATATTCCTTTGCTAATTCCCGCATTCCGATTTCTTCGGTGAGAAACATAACCTGTTCGCGCAAATCTCCTTTGCTCAATTGAGCCTGCACATTTTGCATGTATTCTGATTCCGAAATTATTTCGCTAATCAAAACATCCATTCTGAGGGAGTCGGCATTTGTTTCAAAAACATCAAAAATGCCATTCCTGATATGATTTGTTCTAAGCAAAAAAGAAGCGCTATCACCACT
>JBDNHP010000341.1:0-8384 GCA_041688765.1 Flavobacteriales bacterium | reverse complement strand
CATCATCATTCATTTTAGCGTAAAAAATATCATAGCCCCCACCGCCCAAATGCCATGTGCTAGCGAAGTACAATGTTTTGCTATCGCTGTGCATGAAAGGCGCTTTCTCATGCCCCGCGGTATTTATAATAGTACCTATGCTTTTTGCAGGTCCAAACTTACCATCAGAACCTCGTTCACTTACGAAAATATCAGTGCTTGGACTTCCATCAGCCAGTGGAATACATGCTGGTCTGATAGTGGCAAAAAAAAGCATGTTTCCATCAGCAGAAAGAGAGGGCTGTGCTTCCCAACCATCATCGGTATTAATATTTGGACCAACATCTTCCAGCTCCGACCATTTAAAGATTTCACGGGCTTCCTTGTCGTCATATTCTTTGCGGAAACTAGTTACATAGAGATCAAAATTATCTGGATTAGAGCCCACAGGATTCTTTTTTGTAATAAACATTTCCTTATTATTCAAAGAAATGGTTGCCCCACCATAATTATCGCCCAAATTGAATGGTCGTGGAAGCGGCTCTCCACCATCGAAAGCAGTATTAATATCAATGCGATTACTCATGGTAAACTCTTCCACCCAACGAGCAACAATATCTCCTTTTGCTTTCTTCTCGTATTTGCGGGTGTAGAACATGAGCTCGTTATCAGGACTGAGTGTGGGGAGGTATTCATCCCCTTTAGATGAAACGCCTGAAACAATTTTAGGATTGAAATCGATTTCCTGTCCGTAAAATTCTTGGTAGAAATTCACAAATGGAAGCGCTTCATTTACCTCCGCGTAATTCTTATCATAGTCTTTGTAAAACTTGGATTCATCATCATCTGGGAAATGCAGGTATTTTTCAAAATACTTTTTCGCATCTGCATACTCACTGCTGGCATATTTAATTGCTCCGAGATAATAATAGGGATCACTATGATATTCCGGACATTTTTCAACTAATAGTTCCAACAATGACTCTGCCTGACTAAATGATGAACCGCTGTGTTTGGCCGATTTAAAAGCCGTAACTCCCATTTTGTGCATGCAGGGTAAGCAGTTTTCATCGAGCTCTAAGGCCGATTCAAGAAATTCTTTGCGCTTGTTGTTGTCGTATTTTTTCTTGTCTTCACTCTGATCCAGAAGTTTTTGCACCTTCTCTGAAGGAACAAATTCACAATCTTCCTGAGCAAATGATATTATGGTCTGAGATGCAGCAACTGCCATTAGAAAAAGCAACCTGAATGCAGCAGGGATGGACATGATTTCAAATTTTATGATGCAGGAGAATTAATAACGAAAAATTAAGCCAAATCTTATTAAATAAAAAGGGGGACCTGAGCCCCCCCTTTCTCAAATATCATTCCACGCTTTTTATTTTCTCTTCTGCACGCTTTCTCGCAGATGCCATTAGGGAATCGGATTGTTTTTGCGCTTCGGATACAATTTTATCCGCAGATTTATCGCTTTCTTTCCGTAATTTGTCTGCTGCTATTTTGGCACCGGCTTTTTCGATTGGACCTTTAGCATTCTTTTCCAGATCAGAGGCTTGCTTATAACCTTCGGATTTCAGTTTTTCTGCTTGAGCTTTAGCATCATTCACCAATTTATCAGCTTGGGCTTGAGCATCGGCCAGAATTTTATCAGCTTCTTCACGAGCCTTTTTGATTGCTTCCTCCTTGCCCTCATCAATTTTGGCATTAACCTCTTCTTTGATTTGCTCTTTCGCTTGATCAATCAGATTTTCGGCAGCTTCACCCATGGAATCGCCATAATTGCTTTGAATCTTGGGTTCAGTAACTGTTCCGCCGATTTTTAGATTCACCGGTATTTTTTGTCCGGCTTTGAGACTTGCTCCCGTTTTTTTGTTGAATTGATCCAATAAATCATTGGCAACTCCTCCGACTTTGCTGCCCAATTTCTCAAATGGAATTTCCATATCAACAGTATAGTTGATTTCCTGACTAAAAGTGGTATATCCTGCAATGGTAGTAGGAATTCCATCCAATTTCACGGTATAAGGTTCAACTATTACCTTACCGTCTTCGATCTTATAATTCAACTTCACATCATCAATCGTTTGTTTGGAAAGACGATCAATTTTGAGTGTTTCGGCAACTTTCATTAAAGGTTCAAACCCCTCTATATAAATTGACTTTGCCTGTAGATTCCCTGATCCAGAAATAGTAGATTCAATAGGCTCCATAGCCTGATTGAGCTTCATAGTTAAGCCCATGGCTGTGCTGAATTTACCAGAACAATTCTTGGCCATTGGCGCCATTGTTTGAATGATTTCAAAAGACTCCGTAGTTTTTTTGATATCCAGATTTTGAACATCATATTTGAAATCGACAATAGGATCATTTTCACGGGTATCATAGCTGCCATTCATCACCACAGATCCATCTAGCAAGTTCATACTCAGACTACTCATGTTGGCAACGCCCTCTTTAATCAGAATTCTTCCAGAAACGTTTTTAATATCGAGATTATCATAGAGCAACGTGGCAATTCCGGCTGTCATAACAATATTCAAATTTTTAGGCACTCTGATTACACTCAAAGGTTCCGATGCGCTGCTATCAACTCCTGCAGTTTCCGTGGCGCTTGCATCGCTATCATCCATAAATTCATTGAGATCTAGCAATGTAGAATTCAAATTGAAATTACCGATGAGCATTGAGTCTTTCAAGAAATAAGCGAGGTAATTATCAATTTTACCATTGGCTTGAATATCGCTTCTACCGACTTTGGCTTTAAACTGGCTTAAATCAAGGAATTGTGGACTGAAATTGAAGTATGCCGCTTGAATTTCAGTGGTATAATCCATGCTGTCATCATCATAAATGAATTCCTGCAGAATCAGTTGTCCGCGAGCATCAAAATCTTGATAGCGCTCTTGTTCGATGGAACTCATTTTTCCTTTAAGGGCGATGTCGGCAGTAATAAGTCCAGTTAATTCAGAACCTTCCATAGGCACCACGTCTTTTACACTTTTGAGATCGAGTTGACTTTTAATAGTGCAATCGATATCGGGATCCGACATGGGAGTGCGAAGTTTGAGGGTGATATCCACCGGATTGCCAGCCAATTCCACATGGAAGCGATCAACATCCAACTTCATTTTATCGTAATCATTGCCATCAGAAGCATCGATAGTGGCTTTAATCTGAATATTTTCGGCAGATTTAGGAAGGTCAGGATATTTGAATCGGCCATTTTCTACATTGAGATTCAATCCAAATCCGGGCATAGAAACATCATTGAATTTACCTTTTACAAAACCATCAAATGTCATATTCCCACTTACATCTACTCCGCTCAGATCACTAGCAAATTCAGCCGGAACGAGGGATAGTAACTGTTTGAAATTAGTTCCCGGAGCGGAGAAAATCATATCCATATCAATATCATCCGCAGGCATAGAAATCCAGCCTTCTGCTTTTAGTTCCAATTCATTAATGAAAATGGTATTATTGATGAACTTGAACATCATGTCTTTGAGGTTCACATCGAAATCGGCAGTGATATCCGATTTTACCTTTTTGAGGTAACGAACGCCATCAAAAACCAGATCAACTTTTTCTATCGTGGTTTTGGTAGTCATAGTCATCTGCTCTGCCCCAAAATCCCCTTCGAGATCGTGGTTTAATCCTGTAATTTCCATGCTAATTGGCATAGTAACATCATCGTATTTAACACTTGCATTTCGAATAAATAAATGCTTCAATTCGAGATTGAATGCAGCGGCTTCTCCTGTTTCTTCTTCTACCGTTGCAGTGGTATCAGTTGAAGCTTTAGCAATATCGTAATTAGCTGATCCGTCTGCCAATACACGCACATCAATCACAGGATCGATAATTCCTACTTCTAATATTTTGATATTATCGCTAAAAGCGCTGATAAGGTTGATGCTGGTTTCAAACTGTCCAATTCGAGCAAGTTCAACGCCTTCAAATGGAGCGATATTTTTAACGCTTACACTATCGATGCGAAGATGTAATCTTGGGAAGTCGCGGATTAAGGAAAGGGAAACATCCCCAAAGTTAATTTCGGCATTAACTTGTTCGTTGATGGCTTTCTTGATTTCTCCAGCAATTTTATCCTTGAGCAGAAAAGGAAGAGCAATAATAACGATGATAAGAATCAGGAATGTGATTCCGGCAATTTTGAGAAATTTTTTCATAGGGCATTATTAAGTAATGTACAAAATTAATGGAATTATGGCTTGAATTGGAATTTCTTTTATCGGTGGTGGTTTCGCAATTAATCACGCAATTGCCTGGCGATGCATCGCCTAACCACGCGTTGGATTGCGTGTTTAGGACGACGCCATTTTTTTCAATCCACCTTCTGTGGCGGCAATTACAGAACAAACAGTTGCATCACCTGTAACATTAATAACGGTTCTGCACATATCCAAAATCCGATCTACTGGAAAAATGATGGCAATCCAGGCAGCGGGCAAGCCCACCGATTCCAGCACCATAATCATCATAATTAATCCTGCACTTGGCACTGCGGCTGAACCGATTGATGCTAAGGTAGCTGTGAGCACAATGGTTAGTTGCTGCATTAGATTTAAATCAACCATGTGCATTTGTGCCAGAAAAACAACGGCAACGGCCTGGTATAGACTAGTTCCATCCATATTTACCGTTGCGCCGATAGGCAACACAAAACTGCTAATTTCATCTTCCACTCCCATGCGATCTTTAACACATTCCATCGTTACCGGAAGTGTAGCAGCGCTTGAACTGGTGCTGAAAGCTAATAATTGAGCAGGGCCTAAGCCATTGAAAAAAAATCTGTATGATTTACCATAAGGAATGCCCATCTTTTTGGCCACCACCATTATATATATTCCGGGATATACCGCAAAGAGGATTATTGCCAAGCCCAAAATTACAACCAGCATATAGGCACCTAAGCCTTGAAAAATGGAAACCATGCTCTTTAAGCTTCCTCCAGATAGTTCTGTCATTTTTCCTGCAATCAATGCGAAAACAAAAAATGGTGCAGCTTTCATAACGATATCTACCATTTTCAAAAAGACTTCATTAAATCCGTCGATGAGTGAATTCACAGGACTAGCTTTATCTTTAGGGATGAATAGCAAGGTAATTCCAAAGAAAATCGCGAAGAAAATCACTTGCAACATCAAGGTATTGTTGAGCGAGAGAAATATATTACTTGGCACCATATCAATCACGAATTGTAATGGCCCAGCGCTTTTTATTTTTTCAGGTGAAGGTGCATTTTTAACAATTTCACTATCGGATAACACTTCCAATTTTACTAGAGCAGAGTCACGTTGGGCAGCATAAGCCGGATCAGTTAAAAGGTGTTTATCATCGTGCATTATTGCACCGGGCTGACTTTGAACCCAAAGTTCATAAGATATTCTGTTTACAATTCGGTCTTGTTCTTCTATTGCGTTTCCGGGTTGAAATACATTCACTACGATCAAACCAATGGACACTGCGAACACGGTGGTGACTAAATAAGCGCTAAGTGTTTTAATGCCAATTCTGCCAAGTTTTCCAACATCTTTGAGATCCATCATTCCCTTGATAACGCTGAACAATACCAATGGAACCGCGATGAGCTTTAATAAATTGATGAAAATGGTACCCCAAGGCAAAATCCAGTCGAGAGTAAATTTATTCCAGCCGATCAATGTACTCACGATTGCCCAGATTAATCCGGTGCCCAGTCCTATGAGTATTTTCCAATGCAGAGCAAGGTTTTTCATTCAGAAAATTTTGCGGGAAAGATAGGAATTTGATGGGATGAGGTTGACATTCTACATTAGCATAGCAAAGGGCAGAAAAAAATAGCAAAAAGATCCATAGAAGTCTTTATTCCAAGCTAATAAAATACCGACCTACAAGGAATTCAAGATCTCAATTGATCCAATCGCACTGAATTATTTCGGAGAAAATGATCGGCAATTACCAAGGCAGCCATTGCTTCAACAATAGGAACAGCGCGGGGTACAACGCAAGGATCATGCCTACCCTTTCCTTCAATTATTACATTTTCACCTGATTTATTGACGCTCTGCTGCTTTTGCATAATAGTAGCAACCGGTTTAAATGCCACATTCAAAATGATGGGTTCTCCATTGGAAATTCCACCTTGAATTCCGCCGCTGAAATTACTCGATGTGCCCGTTTTTCCGAACTTTATCTCAAATGGATCATTGTGCTCAGTACCCGTCATTTTAGTTCCAGAAAATCCGCTTCCTATTTCAAATCCCTTTACCGCATTAATGCTCAACATAGCTTTTGCTAGGTCGGCCTCTAAACGGTCGAAAACGGGTTCGCCAAGTCCAATTGGCACATTAGAAATGATTAATGTTATTATACCACCGCAAGTATCGCCCTGATCTCTCAAAGTTTCAATATAACTCTGCATTTCCACCGCTAGCTCCGGATCAGGACAGCGCACAGGATTTTTCTCGATTTGATCAAAATCCAGCTCGGCATAAGGCTTTTGAAGCTGATGAATTCCAACAGCACTCACAAAAGCATTGAACTCTATATTTACCTGATTCAATAATAATTGTGCAATAGCTCCTCCGGCAACTCTGCAAGCGGTTTCTCTGGCCGAAGACCTCCCTCCGCCTCTGTGATCACGATGACCGTATTTGTTTTGATAGGTGAAATCGGCATGAGAAGGACGAAAACTATCGCGCAAATGAGCATAATCTTCCGATTTTACGTCTTCATTTTTCATCAAAAATGCGATGGGAGCTCCGGTACTTTTTCCTTCAAAAACTCCGGAAATAATTTGAACTTCATCGCTTTCCTTCCTTGATGTGCTGATACTGCTTTGCCCGGGCTTTCTGCGGTCTAGCTGTTTTTGGATGAAAACTTCATCAATGCTCACGCCAGCAGGACAACCATCCACAATTCCTCCAATAGCATTGCCATGAGATTCACCAAATGTGGTAAGTCTAAAAAGTTGTCCAAAAGTATTGCCTGCCATAATGTAAAAGTACGTTGCTTTTAAAAATGAAAGCCTAGAAATAATTCCAATCCTCTGAAGTGAAAGCTGAGTCCATCATTCCGAATTTCATCAAAGGCTTTGGCACTGTTTGATTCTGACTTCAGTTCCGTTCTATTAGCAATTTCGGGAGTCCATTGTAAAGTGATTTCCCAATTTTTTGTTGGTCTGAAAAGGCAACCTATTGAAAAATCGAGCCCAAATTTGAGGTATGCGAGTTCGGCCTTGTTGAAATCAGGGCTTTCAAAAGGAGATGGCACCCAACAATTACTGCACATTTCTTGATCGAGGTAGTAAGGATAACTTGCTTCTTGATAGTACCTGGATTCCCAGCCCACAAAGGCATCCACACCATAAACGGCGGATATTTTTTGATCCGGTTTAGACCAATCCATGCCAATTCTGGCATCCAATCCATATTCATTTTGATTCTCCACTAAGAAATTAAAGGTGTCCGGACCAGTAGGAAGTTTGTCGGCTTGAGTTAAATCTTCGTCTAAAAAGGAAAATTGCTCGTAATTGATCCAGAAACGCAATGTCTTATTGGGACTGATATATCGTCGATACATCAAAGACCATCTGGGCAAAAGGGGTTCTCCTGCCATAAAAGTAACAGCAATTGGAGTGAGGTTAGTTCTGATTTCGTTCTTCCCTGAATAAACAGGCTCCTGCTGCTCAGAAACATAATCGTTTTGAGCAAAGGAGGTCTGAATCAAAATTACTAGACAGAAGCAAGCGAATAAACGCATTTGTGGGAAAAGTTTATTTGACGAAGATAAGAAATAGTAGAAGAGAGAAGGAATTGGGGGAAGCTGTCTTATATTGAGAATGTGCTATTTCAAAGTTGTGGGTATTCTTGCTTGATGTCTTTTAGTATGTTCCGCAGGTCTGCGGTTTTTTTTGCTTCTACGGTTATATTGCTAGTTTTTCAAGTGGCATGGAAACTTTATCAGTTGTTCAGTAAAGGTTATGCTGACAGCAGCAGCAGCTCAGTATCCACCCGCTTGTGATGGTTTTTTTCTTTGGCCAATAAGCATGTACTATTATATAACCATTAGCACTAATTATGTAAGGTTTTTGGGCAGTTAAAGGCATAATTTTACACCATGCGGTTATTGGCGTAAACTAATTTGAAGGATATTCTTTAAAAGTGTATCTGTTAAAATACGATAACGTGATCTTAAAGTAAAAGCAGAATCAATTAACGATGTAATCAATTACCAAAGAAGATTTTTCAAATGTATGAAGACTGAAAATGAAATGAATGAAAAGATTTTAAGGTTAACAGATAGCATCAGAAATAATTATCCTGAACTACTGCAATATCTTAATGAAATGCCCGAAACCATTCCCGATGAGAATAATCCGGAAATATCGGCCAAAACATTGT
>JBDNHP010000340.1:0-3287 GCA_041688765.1 Flavobacteriales bacterium | reverse complement strand
ATTTCCATTAATCCTCCATTTGGCGATGAAATCATTCCTTTCCAAACAGCTTTTATCAATCCGAATGAAGATCAATTGCTGGATATCGGACGCAGTCAAATTAGAATTCCTGCAAATAGTATTCTTGATGCAAACGGAAAAGAAGTAACAGAGCAAGTAAAAATCAGTTTTAGAGAATTTCATACCAATTCAGAAATATTGGTGAGCGGAATCCCGATGCATTATGACAGCAGCGGAACCCGCATGTATTTTGAATCTGCCGGCATGTTTGAGATAAAGGCTCAAATTGCGGATAAACCGGGATCCGAAGAACTCGCTATACATCAAGAAAAGCCAATTCAAGTTTCTTGGACTTCAAAATCAAATGATACCTATTTCAATCAATACTTCTACAACCAGGATAAGAATGAATGGGAATTCATTGTAAAAGACAGAGCCATAGTAATGAATTCAGAATCAGATTATTTGGATTACAAACGGAATAATAAATTGGCTGTTCTTGAGCAGCGAATTTTAAATTATGATATGGAGCTGTCAACGAAAGTTGACGAACAAGAACTCAAATTGCAAGAAGAAATTCAAAAATTGGAAGCTCAGGCACCTGCCAAACCAATAGAAGCGGAATTAGATGCCATGCTGGTGGCCATTGATGCCGACACCAAATATTTTCCGGAACTTAAAGCTTACGATGGATACAAATTTGAAGTTTTGGATTTAGACCGTTTCGATCAGCGAAAAGCTGATTTGGAATGGAACAGTATTGATGTAAAAAGAGGAAATAAAAAAGGCACTTATATTCTTCATTTCTGGAGACCTGGAGAAGATTACGAGGTACTGTGCAAGCCGGTTTTAGTTGGAGAGGACTTTGAAAAAGCTCAAGAAAAATATGAAGAATTATTTGTTTCATATCAGAAAGGAGTGGAGCAGAAAAAAGCAGAAATAAGAACCAAACTAGCCCAAGTAAAAGCAGAAGAAGCCAGCAGAAAAGCTGAGTTCATTGAACAACGCAAAAAGCAATTAGAAGCGATAGTGGCATTGAGACAAGCAGAATATAGTGCCAGCATGACCATGAGGGTCTTTCAGGTTAGAAATTTTGGAATATGGAATTGCGATGCTCCACAATATCTCCCTCAGGGACAAGAGGTTATTCTAGTAAAGCTTGATGATATGGGGGCCCCTTTAATGAGCAGCAATCTCTACTTGGTTGAGAAAGGTCGCAATACACTTTATAATATGACTGGCCGAGCGTCATTTGAAATCAATCCGGAGGCCGACAATGTGCTCATTGCCATTACTCCAACCGGAAATATTGCCATAGCAGATGAAGTGGTACTTCCGGCGGAAAAGGAAAAAGCGGAATGCAAGACGAATTTCAAAGTCTATAGTGATAAAATAACCACTATGCAGGATGTTCAAAATATTCTGAGTAGCCGAATTGACATGTGATTAAATAACCTTGAAACCTGAAGTATGAAAACCAAACTATCCATGTCGATCGCCATTATCTCTGCCTTAATTTCAGTTAGTTTTATGCTGAAGAAGCCAAGTCTATTTCCAAAATTTTTCGCACAAAATTTTTCCGAAATTCCGGCAGGTAAGGTTTGGCTAAACGAAGATTCAATACAAACAGAATCATTCTATTTATGCAAAACGGAGGTATCGAATCTCGAATACAAAGAATTTGTTCATTATGTGAAACTTACAGGTGATGCCGAACTGCTTAAAAAAGTAGAAGTAGATACTGTTAATTGGCAAGAGGAATATAGCTATAGCCGTGGAAAACCTTACACTGAATATTATCATTCTCACCACGCGTATGATAATTTTCCGGTAGTTAATGTGAATTACGAAGCAGCTTTGAAATACTGTGAATGGTTGAGTAATATAAATAAAGCTACATTCGAAAAAGCTTGTCCTGGCATTAAAGTAACGTATAAACTTCCTGATCATGCATCATGGAAAAGAGCTGCAGATGCAAATCATATCAGAGCAGTATATTCTTGGGGAGGAAATTCTTTGACCAATGCTAAAGGATGTGCACTGGCAAACTATGCAAAAATTGGATCTGAAAACATTCATTTTAATACAGAAACAAGTCATTATGAAGTAATTACAGACAAGAATAAAATGGTTTATCCCTTGCAAGCAGGTAATTCATTGGCTGATGTAACAGCACAGGTAAATGCTTTTTCACCAAATGATTTTGGCATTTATAATCTTAATGGGAATGTTGCAGAAATGATTGATAAGCCAGGTATTGCAGTTGGTGGTAGCTGGCGTTCTCCTGGATATGATATCAGAAATGAAAGCGTTATTGGATACGAAAAATCTGATCCAACC
The DNA here is from genome assembly GCA_041688765.1 of Flavobacteriales bacterium. Taxonomy (GTDB): domain Bacteria; phylum Bacteroidota; class Bacteroidia; order Flavobacteriales_D; family Sanyastnellaceae; genus JBDNHP01. The sequence continues at coordinate 947 of JBDNHP010000340.1, read as the reverse complement.
ATTGGTTTCAGGGTGATGGCAGAAGTTATTTGGCCTGAAAATATCAAGAATTAATCAACCGTTGAGAATTTCGATTTATGCAATATAAGCTCCAAATTTCAAAAATGAAGAAAGGTCGGATTATGTGCATAAATCGAAATTCCTGATCTCAGCAAGTATAAATGTGAGTATATTTCAATGTACAATGGAATTGACCTAATAAAATGTAAAGATTAATGGAAAGGCCTATACGACTTGTTATATTTTGCATTCTAAATATTACATGGATTTTGCCTGTTTTATCGCAAAATGAAATCGACTTCCGCATAGTACCGGGAAAAGTATGTGCTAGTATTATTCCTGATAATCATTATTTATTTGAAGAATCCGTTAACATCATTAGAATCGAGGCAGGACCTGAAACAATACTGCTTGACACCACAATTGCAGGGGCTGATTATTTGTTTAAAAAAGGATTTATTGAAATAATTCCATACCCCAGTAACAAAGAGGTTGCATTGTCTATACAAGCCAAATATGGGGAACATGGCAATATCACAATTATTGAAAGAAAATACGCTGTTTTCCCAAAGCCTTATATAACGGTAGGAAGAACAGCATGCGATTCTGTAATCGATGCTTATACTTTCCTTTTAAATGGAGGCCTGAGGGCTTATAGCAAAGAAGCTAAAACGAACTTCGCTGTTGATTCTTTCACCATTGATTGGGTAACAGAAACTCAACTCAAATCGAAGCGAATGAAAGAGAATGCTTTTCCTAAGGAGTTCAGAGCGGATATGCTAAAAGAAAGACCAGATCAGCCGGTTTTCTTCACTGAAATTTATGGATCTCAGATAAAAGGAATTCCCATATCGCTCAAAGCTTGCCAGTTTTTTATAACTGAAACACAAACGCCAACACAATGGAGCGTGGGAGATGATGAAGATTAAATTAGGCTGCGATTTCTT
>JBDNHP010000339.1:0-1711 GCA_041688765.1 Flavobacteriales bacterium | reverse complement strand
AGCAAAAGTGATTCTAGGATTTTCCATTCCGCCAAACGGGAAGGCAGGAGGTAGGATGAGCAAATCATATCTGCCCCATGCGTACGGACCATAAAGTGCTTCAGCGGCAATGAGCATTTGTTCGGTTTCCATAAATTCATTAGCTGCTGCATCAATGAGTGCAGGTGTAGCATAAATTCCACAACGTTCGCCAAGTGGTTTGAATACAATATCTCCAACCGCTAATGCCATCAAATAGCTTGGAATAGCTTGTTCCATTTTAAATGAATACTCTCCACTTTCAACAGTACTTTGAGGATTTTCAGCACTCATTAGAGCCAATAAACCGGATGGTACTTTTACATTAGCGTTGTAAGTAAAACGAATACCGGGACTGTCCTGACAAGGCAACCAGGTTCTTGCGAGAATGGCTTGACTTTGAGTAAAAAGGAAAGGCTTTTCTCCTTCAACCCAAAGCAGTGCTCCTGCTTCCGGACTTGTGGTATAAGAAATATTCACTTTTTTACATCCCTCAGGAATTTGAATTGTAAGCGCGGCGCCCATAAATGAACTTGGTTCAGACAAACTGTAAGTGCTTGCTTCACCTTCATTCACGGTAACACTATTAATGGTAAGATCGCGTGTATCGAACACAATTTCTTTTGCTCCATTGGCACACTCTATTTGCCAACTGGCGGTGGCATTGAGCGTTTTTGTTTCGAAATTGATATCTGCATTCCAATCCAAATGCTTTACCCGTGCTATGTTTGGCTTTGAATTACTGTGTGGATCTATTGGTAAATTAATCATAGTTACTTCTTCAATTACAGGTTCCTTGGGATCATTATCACAAGCGATGAGAGCAAGCGACATGCTCAACAAAAAGATGGATTTTTTCATTGATTTTTTCATTCATTATTATTCAAAAGTACTAATTTCAAAAGCATGTGTATGAAACACATCGGATTCAATGCGAAAATGCAGGCTTTAGATTAGTTGCCAGCGGGTGCTTGGATTAAACTTCTATGGTGTAGTCCAGAAGTTTTTTGGAAAAGGAAGGTGTGAAGGTACTTTTCTGATGCGATCATAAAATTGATGATCCAGATTCTTTGTCGAAAATGTCCGGAGTTGAAATGATTTTGTTAGAGTTGATGTTAGAGCCAAGCTCAATAAAAATCCAGAAGATCCCGTCAATATTGAGTAGTGTGAAAATAGCAGGAGCGATTGGCCCGTATTCCTCATAAATTTGAACAAAATCTTCAAAACTATTAATTCACTAATCAGGAAATTCAATAAGCTTGTGCTTTATCGCAAATAGAGCCAGCCCAGTGCGTGTTCTTACCCCGCATTTTCTGAAAAGCGATTCTCTATAACCGTCAACAGTTCTTGTACTTAGGTTCATTTCCCTGCCAATCTCCTTGTAGCCTAATTCAGAGCAACAGTATTTCAGGAATTCCAATTCTATTGGCTTAATATCCAAATCCTTTAACGCATTATTTTTTTGAGTTTCAGTCTGCATCGAGGATATGAGCTTGCCATTTATAATGTCAGAAAAATAATAACCCTTCTCATAAACATCTCTAATAGCCTTCTCCAGATATTCTATGGCCATATCTTTCAATAAATAACCTCGGGCACCGGCTTTAACCATTTTTATTATACTAAGCTCATCATCGTTCATGCTTAATGCCAGCACATTAATATGTGGCTTATTGCGCTTGAGCCAGGTAGT
>JBDNHP010000338.1:0-2123 GCA_041688765.1 Flavobacteriales bacterium | reverse complement strand
TATCGTTTGGGAATTGGAATACAATACTCCAAATCAAGACCGGGTTTTTCATATCGGTGCTTGTCCTCAAGGCGCGGGATACTACCTCAGTGGTAGCACCCTCCAAGGTGGAGCTCAACGTTTACTTGTAATTACCATTAATGCGCTCGGGGCAATTACCAATCAAGCCATTTATAATGATGCGGTTTTTAATGCTAATTCCTACGGACTTCACATTCTCAAAACGGCGAATGATCCACAACCAGGTTATGTGGTTGCAGGATTTGAAACGGTGGCACCAAACATTAATGCACAGAAGGAAGCCTTAATCATGAAGCTTGATGGAGCGTTAAATGTATTGTGGTCAAGACACCTAGATACTGCTTCAGGCAATTTAGATTACGATATGGGTAGCCATGTGGTTGAAGCTGATGGTATCGGATATTTTCTTTCTGGTTCTTCTAATCGTCCGAATCAGGGAGATCAAGTTATCCTCGCTGCAATGTTCGAGTACAATGGAAATCTGATGTGGGAAAACCAATATGATGACAACGGCGGAAACGGTCATTACTCAGTAGGTGCAGGCGCCTATTTTGATGCTTTAACCAATGAAATCTATCAATTGAGTAATTTATCTATTATTCATCATTTCGGCGTAAACGTATTTAACGTATTTACGGGCGTAAGAAATCTTCCTAAATCTTATGGCGTTTTCTCGAATCTTGGATATTACAATATTCAGGCATTCCGCATTATGGAAAGTCAGGATCCTAACAACCTGGTTATTTCAGGTTATATGAGAGATCATAATTGGAATGAAGATGAAAATGGTGATGGAATTCCTGATGCTTTTTATAATGGTTCGGTTCCATTTGCTATGGAAGTCGATAAAATGGCAACCAACATTGTTTGGGATAATATCTACTTAGTTCCTGCAACTGGTTACAATACTAATGTTGATATTTTCAGTGCATTTTCTGCTGGTCAACAACCGCGTATTTTGCATACTGAAATTGCATGGACTAAACAGGATGGTGCAGGTTATGTGCTTGCTGCTTATCGCGGTAATTTTCCAGATTTCGAAACGGAGTTAATTGAACTCGATCTTGCAGGTGATAATAACTGTAGCAAATCTGAGGTAGAGTTGCAGTTTTTAGCTCGAAACTGGTATGATTATCAAGTTTTGGATATTTCTGGTCAGAATAATTTCAGACTTGGTCCAAATTTTACAGCCACACCAATCGCTTCTCTGGTGTCAGCATGTTCGGTATCTGGCAATCCATGTACCCCGGATTCAAATTTCTCTATTTCAGACACCGGAGATTGCTGCTATGTATTTACAGATTTAACACCTGGAAATGTTGCAGATCAAGGCTGTGATTTATGGGAATTATTTGACACAGGTGGTGCATTAATTGCTTCTGGTAACTCAGATAGTTTTACCCATTGTTTCTCCATTTCGGGAACCTACACTATGTGTTATACCGATTGTTGTGTAAATGATGATGGCACTGTTAATCAATCACAAACATGTCAAAATTTTGATGTGGTTTGTTGTGATGCTATTGTTAGCGTTTATGCTGAACAGCAAGGATGTTATTACACCTACACTATTGTAAATACAGGCGGTAATCCTGATGCTGAAGTTTGTGTTTGGACCGATCTTTTTGGTAATGTAACATTGCCTTATAGCTGGACAATTGACTTCACCGGTTTCTGCGGACCTTATGGTATTTGCTATGCTGCATATTGCTGTGATGAAGGTTTTGATCCAAATCAAACCCCAACAATTTGTGCCGACTGGTATATTGATTGTTGTGGAAATTGCACTCCTGATGCTGATTTTGAATGGAATGCAATTGGAGATTGCTGCTATGATTTCTACGATCTTACTCCAGACTTAGGTCAGCCAGCTGCTTGTGATTATTGGGATGTTTACGATTCCTTTGGTAATTTAATTGCCAATGGATCAGGTGATAATTTCACTTATTGTTTCCCTTATACCGGCAATTATACTATTTGTTATAATGATTGCTGCGTAAATGCAAATGGAACACAAAGCATCTCCACTGTTTGCAAAAACATTGAGGTTGATTGCGGTGGGCCTTGTGAATTGGATGCTAATTTTTCATGGGTTGATTTAG